>JBBSMH010000029.1:0-12159 GCA_038233275.1 Sphingomonadales bacterium
ACGCAGCAAGGTTTGGAGCTCGCGATCGAGCTCGTCTTCGTCGGGCACGCGCGTGCCCTCGCGAATGTCGAGCACGAAGCGCAGCAGCGCGAGAGTTCCGCCTTCGACTTCCAGGCTCCAGTCGAGCATCCGCGCCTCGGCGCCTTCCTCGAGCAGCGCCTGGATCTGGAGGCGGACCTGCGTCGCCAGCATGTCGCGCGGAAGCCAAACGAATGCAAAGAGATGGCGGGCTAGCGGTGCGGCGACCATAGCGAGACGCGGACGCGGACGATCGACGAGGCTCATCATCGTCGTCGCGATCCGCTCGATGCTTTGATCAGAGAACCCGATCAGGAGATCGTGCGGCAGCGCGGTCAGAGCATGGACCAGCGCCTTGCCCGCGTGACCGCCGGGATCGAAATCGAGCCGTTCCATCATCGCCTCGAGCTGGCCGCTGAGGCACGGGACATTGCGCGGCGGGGCGGCAAGCGCGGCGCTGGTCCAAACTCCGGCGTGGACCGACAGCGCGCCCACCTTCGCGCCCTTGCGCTCGGGAACGATGAAGAGGTCGAGCGGGACCCGGCGATGGACCCGGCTGAGCAAATTGGACTTGATGACCAGCGGCGTGCGCGTGTTTTTCGGATCATCGAACCATGCGAAGGCGCGATCATAGGATCCATCCGCCAGGAGCTGGCGTGAATTCGTCCGGCAGATGCCCAGCGCATCGCTTTCATCGCCGTTGCGCAGACGCCTGATATGGCCGAGCTGTGTCAGCATCCCGCCATTGAGCCAGCGGAGCAGTTCGCTGCCCTGCTCGTCGTCGATCGTATCGGCGTCGGCGAGCATCGCAGCCTGCAGCTCGGACCAGTCGGCCACGGCCGCCCGAACGTCGCCCATGGTCTCGCGGATCGTCTTGAGCAGGGTCCGGCGCCGCTTGGCGTCGATGCGCGAGGTCTCGATATAGATCATCGATTCATATTCGGCATCTTCGGGATCGGTTGCGAGGATTCCGGTCAGCTTGCCCTCGCCGTCGCGCTCGACGGGGACCACGGGATGGACGAGGCGGTCGATCGACAGGCCGAGCGAGGCGATCGTCGCGGCCGTGGAATCGACGAGGAAAGGCATGTCGTCATTGACGATGGCAATGCGGATGAAGCGCCGCTCGCCGCTTATCGATTCGAGCGCAATGGCAGAGCGCTTCCTGTCTCGCCTAAGTCCCGTTTCGAGCAAGAAGCGCGCTGCCTCGGACAAGTCTTCCTTCCCGAAAGGCATGTCGCTGGGCAGGAGCGAATCGCGCAGGCGGTCGGTCAGCGATGTCAGCAGCTTGGCGGGAACGGCCGGTTTCTGCGCCTCGGCGTCAGATGTGGAACCCATAAGTCCTCTCAGCAAATTCCCGCAGTCCCGCGGAAACCAGGGAATGGAAAGCGGCGCTCACGCGGCGTGCTCGGTGCCGCGCACCTAGGCCTCTCGGGCGGCAGTAGCAACCCGGTGCGAGAGGCCATTTGGCGCTTCATCGCGCCCGTTCAGCCGCGCATCGCTTTCATCGCAAGGCTCAGCGAACGGGTACGGGCAGAGGGCTCGTAAGTCGCACCGCCGAAGATTACCTCGTCGGCACGCGTATGCGCCACGAAGGCAGCGACCTGTTCCGCCACCTGCTGCGGCGTTCCGACCGCGCTGGCTATGTCGAGCGTCTCGAGCATCGCTCGCGATTGAGCCGGCAGACTTGCGCGATAATCGCGCAGCGGGGGCGGTAACTTGCCGGGCGCGCCAGTGCGCAAGCGGACGAAGGATTGCAGTTGCGAGCTCGCCAGCACTTGCGCCTCTTCCTCGCTGTCGGCGCAGAACAGGTTCATCGCCACCATCACATGCGACCGGTCGAGCGTGGAGGAGGGCTCGAAGTCGCGGCGGTAGATTTCGAGCGCAGCATCCAGATGGGTCGGCGCGAAATGGCTGGCGAAGGCATAGGGCAGCCCCAGCTTCGCCGCGAGCTGCGCGCCGAACAGGCTCGATCCCAGCATCCACATCTCAACCTGGGTTCCGTGGCCGGGTGTCGCCTTGACCGGCAGATCGATCTCGCCCGTCATCAGCGCGCGCAGCTCGAGGGTATCCTGCGGAAACATCTCGGCGGCGCGGTGAAGGTCCTTGCGTAGCGCGCGCTGCAGTTCGGGCCCCGCACCCGGTGCGCGGCCGAGCCCAAGGTCCACCCGCCCGGGAAACAGCGCCGCGAGCGTGCCGAATTGCTCCGCAATCAGGAACGGGGTGTGGTTGGGCAGCATGATCCCGCCCGACCCGATTCGAATGGTGGAAGTGGCATTGCCGATGTGCGCCAGCACAACGGAAGTCGCCCCGCCCGCGACGCCTTCCATCGCATGGTGTTCCGCAACCCAGAAACGCTTGCAGCCGGCAGCTTCAGCTGCGCGGGCAAGGGCAGTGGTGGCGGCATAGGCCTCTTCGAGCGTCCCGCCTTCGCGGACGGGGACCAGATCGAGCACCGAATAGTCGGTCATGGCCCTCCGCCATCGGCTGGCAATTGCGCGAGATAGGTTCTCGCGCGCTCGGCCTCTTCGCTTTCAGGGGCGACGTCGAGCACCGACTGGAAGCTGCGCCGGGCATCCTCCTCGCGGCCCGCCAGTGCGGCGATCACGCCCGCTTCCAGCCCGATCGCGGGATCGCGCGGATCGAGCGTGGCGGCATATTCGATCTGACGCTGGGCTTCACCCAGCCGTTCGAGACGGCGCGAGAGCGTGGCCGAGAGCAGCCACGCGCGGACATTGGAAGGATCCTCGCTGCGCGCACGTTCGAGCGCCTTGGCGGCGACTTCCGGGCGCTGCTGGGAGACCAGCGCGCGCGCCATATCCACCTGCAGACCCGCTACCAGCCTGGCATCGGCGGAGGCGACCGCATCTTCGACGGCGCTTTCGAAATAGGGCAGCGCGGCCGCGCTGTCGCCCTTGGCCATTGCCGCATGGCCTGCCATCCCGCCAAGCCGCGCGCGATAGGCGAGGTTGGGTTCTTCCAACTCCTCGCGCGCCGCCTCGAACGCCTGCAGCGCCTCGTCGAAGCGCCCGAGCCGGACCAGCGCCAATCCCGCGCAGTGCGATGTCTGCGCCAGTTCGCCCGGCTCGGCCATCTCGCGCCATGCTTGCGCGTAATCGAGCGCGGCTTGCGCGTCGCTGCCCGCGCGCATCAGGCATTGCGAGAGCCGAGAGCGCTGTTGCTGCGCAGCTTCGGGCGCGGCGTTTTCGCGCGGGGGACGGTCGCGCATCTCTTCGGGCACGCCGGGAATGGCACCGACGGTGGGATTGGGTCCGACCTGCATGATCAACAAGGGAATGACGGCGGAAAACAGCATGGGGCTCAGCTCGCGGTTAGCGTGGCGATCGTGTGCAACAGCAGCGCGATATCGTCCTCGCGCGACAAGCGGTGGTCGCCGTCTTTGACGACAGTCACCTTTACTGCGTCCGAACGCAATGCCTGCGCCAGCTTGAAACTGATCTCCCACGGTACCTCGGCATCACGCTGGCCGTGAAGCAGGTCCACGGGGCAGTCGATCGCGATTTCGCGTTCCAGCGTCAGGTTCGACTGCCCGTCGAGGAAAAAAGCCGGATGGATCGGGGTGGGCTCGTCGCCGTAGGGATTTTCGTCAAAGACCGTTTCTCCACCGGCGAGCCTGCGCTTATCGGCAGCCGATCGCCCCCACTCGGTGAAATCGGGGGCCGATGCGATGCCGACCATTCCCGCCAGCTGTGGGCCAAGTGCCTCTCCCACCATCAGCATGAGCCAGCCGCCCATCGAGGAACCGATCAGGATCACCCGCCCGCTGCTGCGAGCCTCGATGAGCGCGATCGCCTCCTCGCGCCAGCGCGAAAGGGAGCTTTCGGCAAAATCTCCGTCGCTCTCGCCGCAGCCGGAATAGTCCAGCAGCAGACACGCGCGGTTCTGCTCCCGCGCCCACTCGAACACCGCCGTGGCCTTGCCGCCCGCCATGTCCGACATGTAGCCGGGCAGGAACACCAGTGTCGGACCTGCGCCCTCGGTCATGCGATAGGCGATCCGCCGGCCGTCGGGCATGGTGTGGAAGCGGGTAGCAACGGTCAAAGAGTGGGTCTTCTTCTGGTAACGGCCTGCCGGCAGGGTCGAGTGTGGTTGAAGGCTTAACCCTTATAGGGTAATCGGTGTCGCATGACGCAAGAGCGCATCGCGACCGAGACTACCACCACCGGGGCAACCCGGGGGCGGCCGGTCGCGCGCTAAGCGATCTGTCGCCGCCCGGTTTTGGGGCGGTGGCGTTTTCTCCCGAAAATCGAAAAAATTCTCCCAGACGCCGCTTCAAGCGCAGGGTCGGCTGTGCCATGGCCCCTCCATGTGGGCGCCGCCGGCATCGCCGCGCCAAGAAACGGATGAGACGATGACGGAACTGCTCAAGATCAGCCTGCCCGACGGATCGGTGCGCGAGATGGAGCGCGGGAGCACGCCGGCCGATGTTGCGGCGGCGATCGGGCCAGGGCTCGCCAAGGCCGCGCTCGCCGCGCGGGTGAATGGCGAGTTGCGCGATCTGGGCCGCCCGTTCGAAGGCGATGCCGAACTCGCTCTGGTCACCGCGCGTGACGAGGAGGAGGCTCTAGAGCTCGTGCGCCACGATTATGCCCATGTGCTTGCCGAAGCCGTGCAGGCACTGTGGCCCGGGACGCAGATCACTTTCGGCCCGGCGACCGAGGACGGCTTCTACTACGATGTAAAGGCGCCCGAAAACCGCGAGCCGTTCTCGATGGACGATCTGCCCGCGATCGAGGCGAAGATGCGCGAGCTCATCGCAGCCGACAAGCCCCTGCGCCGGGAGGTGTGGAGCCGGCAGCAGCTGATCGACAAGTGGGAGGCCGAGGGCGAGACCTTCAAGGCCGAATGGGCGAAGGAACTGCCAGAGGACGAAGAGCTGACAGTCTATCATTCGGGCGACGACTGGCTCGACATGTGCCGGGGCCCGCACCTGCCGAGCACGGGCAAACTCGACCCCCAGGCCTTCAAGCTGATGCGGGTCGCGGGCGCATACTGGCGCGGCGACCAGAGCAATGCGCAGCTCACGCGCATCTACGGCACCGGCTGGCTCAACAAGAAACAGCTGAACGCGCACCTCCACCGCCTGGAGGAGGCCGCCAAGCGCGACCACCGCAAGCTTGGCCGCGAGATGGATCTGTTCCACCTGCAGGAAGAAGCGCAAGGCAGCGTCTTCTGGCATCCGCAGGGCTACCGCATCTGGCGCGAGCTGGAAGCCTATATGCGCCGCAGGATGGACGCTGCCGGCTATCGCGAGATCAAGACACCGCAATTGATGGACTCGCGCCAGTGGGAGGAGTCGGGTCATTGGGGCAAATACCGCGAGAACATGTTCGTCATTCCCGACGAGGTCCCGAATACCCAGGACGAAGGTCCGCTCGTCTCCGACGATGCCGAATGGATGGCGCTCAAGCCGATGAACTGCCCCGCGCACGTGCTGGTGTTCAAGCAGGGCATCACCTCCTATCGCGAGCTGCCGATCCGGCTGGGTGAAATGGGTTGCTGTCACCGCAACGAGCCGCATGGCGCGCTGCACGGCTTGATGCGTGTGCGCCAGTTCACGCAGGACGACGCGCATATCTTCTGCACCGAGGACCAGGTCGTCGAAGAAGCGCGCGCTTTCTGCGAGCTGGCCGACCGGGTCTATCGCGATTTCGGCTTCAGCTACGAGATCAAGCTCGCGCTACGTCCCGAGCAGCGCTTCGGCTCCGACGCCGATTGGGACAAGGCGGAGGAGGAATTGCGGCAGGCGGTGATCGACGCTGGCATGGCGAGCGACGATTATGGCTGGGAGGAACTGCCGGGCGAAGGCGCGTTCTATGCGCCCAAGCTCGAATGGCATTTGACCGATGCGATCGGGCGGACCTGGCAGGTCGGGACGATCCAGTCCGACCGCGTCCTGCCGGAGCGGCTCGATGCGAGCTATATCGGCGAGGATGGCGAGAAGCATCGCCCGGTGATGCTCCACCGCGCGATCTTCGGCAGCTACGAGCGATTCATCGGCATTTTGATCGAGCATTTCGCTGGCCGCCTTCCCCTTTGGCTCGCGCCGACGCAAGCGGTGGTGGCGACGATCGTTTCCGATGTGGACGATTATGCCAAGGATGTGGCCGCAAACCTCGATGCGGCGGGCATTCGGGCGGCAAGCGATCTGAGGAACGAGAAGATCAACTACAAGGTGCGCGAACATTCGCTTGCGAAGGTCCCGCAACTTCTGGTTGTGGGCAAGCGCGAGGCCGAAGAGGGCACCGTCGCCATCCGCACGCTTGGCGAGGAGCAGCAGAAAATCATGCCGCTCGCCGAGGCGGTGGCGATGTTGAGAGACGAGGCGACGCCGCCCGATCTGCGCGGTTAGGTCAGAACGGCAGGACCGGACCCGCGGCAATCAGCGCGAGCGCGCAGCCGAACACCAGCCCGACGCGCGAAAGCTCGGGAGCGTCTGCCTGCGCGAATTGATACCGGGCGAGGGCGATGGCTTTGGTCATCCCCGCGTTCTGGGCCGTGAAGCCTAACGAAAGGTAAACGTTAACCCTGCGCGGATGGCATTTGCTGGCTGGCGCAGTGGAATCCGCCACCGCCCGCGAGCACCGCGTCCGCGGGCAGGCCGATGGTCGCGCGATCGGGGAACAGTTCGGCGATCGCGGCGACTCCGTCCGGATCGTGGATCGATCCGAAGGTCGGGACCACCACCAGGTGAGTGGTGATCGCGAAATTGACGTAGCTCGCGGGTTCGATGTGATCGCCCATTGTAACGAGGCCGGGTGAAGGTATGCGGAACAGCGACAAGTCGGTTGCTCCTACCCGGTCCAGCGCCTCCTCATAGATCGCAGCATTGGGATCGTCTTTGCCGGTCGCTTCGGGAAGCACGAGAGCGCCGGGAGCGATGAAGCGCGCGAGATTGTCGACATGCCCGTCGGTATGATCGTTGACGATGCCCTGGCCCAGCCAGATCACCCGATCGAAGCCGAGGTCGCGCCGCAGCCTCTCCTCGATATCGGTACGCGACAGGTGCGGGTTTCGGTTGGGATTGAGCAGGCATTGCTCGGTCGTCAGCACGCGCCCCGTCCCGTCGGCGTCGATCGCGCCGCCTTCCAGGATCCAGTCCGACGTGCGGAGCGGCAGCCCGGCATCTTGCGCCAGCTGAGCTCCCACCGTCTGGTCGCCGGGCATCTCGAACTGGCCGCCCCACCCATTGAAGCCAAAGCGCCGCGCAGCGCGGGCTCCGGTTCCGTCCGTTACCACCAGCGGCCCGGTGTCGCGCAACCAGATGTCGCCGTACTCGCGGCGCTCCAGCTTGACGCCGCCGGAAACGAGGCTGCGAGCATGCGCCTCATTGGCGGCGTCGCGCACCAGCAGCCGGACCCCCTGCCCGCTTTCCGCGACCGCATTGGCGAAGGCGGCGATCTGCTCCTGCGCGCGTGGAAGCACGCCGGGCCACTCGTCGGCATCGTGCGGAAAACCGACCCACAGCCAATCCTGCGGCGCCCATTCGGGCGGCATGATCACCGGCATGGGACAGGTTTTCGGGCTTGCTTCAGCACCCCGCGTCGCTCGTTGCGCAGCTCTCCTCGCGAATGCCGCGGAACTCGTCGCCCTCGTTCCAGTTCGGCCAGCTCGTGCTTTCCGCAAGCATCCGCCCGATGCGATAGAACAGCTGGAGGTCCTGCATCACGCCTGACCAGTCCCAATTCTCGTCATACTCGTCCTTGGGCCCGTGATAGCGATTGTCGCGATAGTCCTTCTGCACCGCCGCCCCAGCTTCGCGGCCGCCTTCGACCAGATCCTCGCCGCCGTCCACATAGAGCATCGGCACGCCGCGCTTGGCGAAAGCGAAATGGTCCGAGCGATAGTAATAGCCCGCTTCCGGATTGGGATTGGGAGTAGCGACCCGCCCATCCGCGCCGAGCGCGTTTTCGAGGAACTGGTCGAGCTGCGACTTGCCCGGCCCCACCACGGTCACATCCTTGCTGGGGCCGGCGACGAGGAAGGCGTCCATGTTGATGCCACCGACAGTCTGTTCGAGCGGGAAGACCGGATTGGCAGCATAATAATCGGCGCCGAGCAGCCCCGATTCCTCGGCGGTGACCGCCAGGAATACCAGGCTGCGCATAGTCGGTCCCGCCTGCTTGTGCGCTTCTGCGAGCGCGACCAGCGCCGCCGTGCCGGTGGCGTTATCGATGGCGCCGTTGCAGATATCGTCGCCGTCGGGCGCCGGAGTGCAGCGACCCAGATGGTCCCAGTGCGCAGTGTGGATCACGTATTCATCGGGACGCTCGCTGCCGGGCAGCACGCCGATCACATTCTGCGATTCGAAAGTCCTGATGTCGTTGGAAAAGTTCGTCGAAGCCCGCAGTCCAAGCGGAACGGCCTTGAATCCCTTGGTTCGGGCCATCGAGGAAAGCTCGCCCAGGCTACGGCCTGCCGCCTGGAGAATGCGCGCACCGGCCTCCTTCTGTACCCAGCCGTTCATGATGGTGAGCGGAGGGGCGTTTTCGCCGCGCTGCGCGTAGGCTTGCGGCCCCGACCAGCTGCTTTCGACCACGTTCCACCCATAGGATGCAGGTTCGGTATCGTGGATGATCAACGCACCAGCTGCCCCCTGCCGCGCGGCCTCCTCGTATTTGTAGGTCCAGCGGCCGTAATAGGTCATCGCCTTGCCGTTGAAGGGGCCTTCGAGCGTTTCATTGTCGAAATCGGGATCGTTGACGAGGATGACCGCCGTCTTCCCCTTCATGTCCACCCCGGCATAATCGTTCCACCCCTTCTCGGGAGCGTTGATGCCGAAGCCGACGAACACGAGCTCGCTGTCCGCGAGCTCGGTCTGGGCCTCCTCGCGATAGCTCACGCCCACCCAGTCCTCACCGAAGTCGAAGGACATGTCCTTGCCCTCGCCGGTGATCTTCAGAGGGGCAAAATCGCGCCCGGTAATCTCGACCAGCGGCACCTTCTGGACCCAGCTGCCCTTATTGCCTGGCTCAAGACCCGCCTCTCGGAAGCGCTCGATGAGATAGGCGACAGTCTTTTCCTCTCCTGGGGTGCCGGGCATGCGGCCTTCAAATTCGTCGGAAGACAGCGTGCGGGTGACCTCCTTCATCGTCTCAACGGAGAGGTTCCCCGGCTCCACGTCGGGAATGTCCAGCGCGGTCGCGCCGGTATCGACTTGTTCACCCGTGTTCATCGAGCAAGCGGTCAGCGCTACGGCGCCAAGCAGGCCGGTGGCGAGGATGCGGAATCTCAGAGCAAGGGTCATGGTCTCTTCCCGGAAATGATATCTTGTGGCTGGTGTTCCTTTGCAGAGCCGGCCGCGAGGGGCAAGCGCTTGCATGGGTGCGCGGGCAAGGGCAGGAGCGCGCTAATGGATGGCGACTGGCACTCAGCGATCGAACGCGCGGGAGAACATTCGCCTTTCCTTGCCGGTGCGCTGGCCAAGCGTCCCGACTTGGCGGATCTTCTGGCTCAAGGCCGCGGCGAGGAAGCGCTCGCTAGCGCCTTGACGTCCGGGGACGAGGTCGAAGACGTCGGTGTCGCCCTGCGGCGCGAGCGGCTCGCGCTGGCGCTGGTGCTGGCGATTGGCGATCTCGCGGGCGCATTTCCGCTCTCCCGCGTCATGGGGGAATTGAGCGCGTTTGCCGACCGGGCGCTCGACCGGGCCATCGGCGCCGCCATTGCGCGGCGAGTGCCCGGCGCCACCCCGTCGGGCCTTATCGCTCTCGCTCTCGGCAAGCAGGGCGCGCGGGAACTCAATTACAGTTCCGACATCGACCCCATCCTGATCTACGATCCCGAATTACTGCCCCGGCGCGAGCGTGATGAGCCTGGGCAGGCCGCACAGAGATACGCCCGCGACATCGTGCGGCTGCTGTCCGAGAACACGCCGGAGGGCTATGTCTTCCGCGTCGATTTGCGTTTGCGGCCAGCGTCCGAGGTCAGCCCCTTGGCGGTCTCGCTCGATGCGGCGATCAGCCATTACGAAAGTTCCGCGCTGGCTTGGGAGCGCGCCGCCTTCATTCGCGCGCGCGCCTGCGCCGGAGATGTCGAAGCGGGCCATGCATTTCTCGAAACGATCCGGCCGTTCGTCTGGCGGCGGAGCCTCGACTTCGGCGCGATCGACGAGATTCGCCGACTGACGGCGCGCATCCGCGAACGATACAAGGGGCCGCGCCGGCCTGGCCCCGGTTTCGACGTCAAGCAGGGCCGCGGGGGCATTCGCGAGGTGGAGTTCTTTGCCCAGACCCACCAGTTGATCCATGGCGGGCGGCAACCGGAACTGCGCGTGCGCGGGACCCGCAAAGCACTCGATGCGCTGGCGGTGGCGGGCCGCATTTCGTCCCAGGCCGCGCGCGAACTCGGCGCAAGCTACGATGCGCTGCGCAATATCGAGCACCGGCTGCAGATGGTCGCCGATCGCCAGACGCACACGCTTCCTCAGGATCTGGCGCTGGACAATGTCGCTCAGCTCGACGGCTTGGCGAACGGAAGCGAACTGGTGACGCGCTTGTGTGCAATCTGCGAGCCGGTCGCCTCGCGCTACGATGCGCTGATCGATGAGGATGACGAGATCGCACGCGGGCCATCTGCAAGCGACCTCACTGCGGAGATCGACGAGGAGGCGCGCAAGAAACTGGCCGAGAGGACCGCCGAATGGCCGGGGCGCTTTCGCGCGCTCAGGAGCCCCGCAGCACAAGCCGCTTTCGACGCCGTCCGGCCGGAACTGATCGCATCGCTTGCCGCAAGCGACAATCCCGACACAGCCTCGACGCGTTGGGAAACCCTGCTCGACCGGTTGCCGACCGCCATCAATTTCTTCCGCCTGCTCGAGGCCCGGCCCGCCTTGCTGGACCTGCTGGTCGATTGTCTCACCATCGCCCCTCCCCTGGCCGACGAACTGGCGCGCCGTCCCGAATTGCTCGACGCCTTGATCGACCGAACGGCGTTCGACCTGCCCGGGACGATAGAATCGCTGGCGGCGGAAATGCGCCGCAAGGAAGCGGACGACGTTTACGAGCGCCTGCTGGATCGAATCCGGGTGGTCACGGGCGAAAAACGCTTCGCACTGGGCATCCAGCTGATCGAGGGCGCGCAGGACCCCCTCGACATTGCCGAGGGCCTCTCGCGAGTGGCCGAGGCGGCGCTGCAGGTCGCGACGGAAGCGGCGGGTACTGATTTCGCGCGCAAGCACGGCAGGATCTCCGGCAGTGACCTGCTGGTGCTCGGACTGGGGCGCTTGGGGGGCGGGGCGCTTACCCACGCTTCGGACCTCGACATCATCTTCCTCTATGAAGAAGGCGAGGGCGGCGAATCGGACGGGACGCGTCCGCTGGGACAGACGCTCTATTACAATCGCCTCGCCCAGCGGGTAAGCGCCGCGCTCAGCGTGCCGACGGCCGAAGGTGCGCTGTACGAGGTCGATACGCGCTTGCGGCCCCAGGGCGCGCAAGGCCCGCTCGCGGTCGGACTGACGTCATTTGCCAAATATCAGGCGTCCGAGGCCTGGACCTGGGAGCACATGGCGCTGGCGCGGGCGCGAGTGCTGACGGGGCCTACCCCGGCGCGGCTCAGGCTGGAGCGGATAATTTCCGACGTACTGATGATGGAGAGAGACCCGGAGGTCCTGCGCCATGACGTACTCAAGATGCGCGCCGAGTTGGCGGGGCACAAACCCCCACGCGGGGTGCTCGACGCAAAGCTGCTGCGAGGCGGGTTGATAGACCTGGAATTCCTGGTCCATTATCTCCAGCTCCGCGAACGGACCTGCTTTGAGCCCGACCTGGCCAAGGCCCTGTCCTGCCTTGCGGAGCGGGGCCTGCTGCCCGAAGGGCTGGGAGTAGCTCATCGCTTGATGACACGCGTTCTGGTCGGCACGCGGCTTCTCGCGCCCGATCTGGTGCCGCCGGAAAACGCGGCGGCATCGGTTCTTGTGCGGCAAGCTGAACAGGAGAGTATGGATGGCCTCTTGCAAAGCCTCGACGCGGCGCGGCAGGAGGTTGCCGCCGCATGGCATGATGCGTTGGGTGCCGAACTGGAGATAAGAGATGAATGATCGGCCCGGCGAAGGCGATCCTATGCCAGATATCGCGATGGAGACGTCGGACGGAGAGAGCGTCAAACCTTCCGACTACCGCGGCA
>JBBSMH010000030.1:0-12085 GCA_038233275.1 Sphingomonadales bacterium
AACAAATTGGTGCTCCCCGGCGTTCCGAAGGGCACGCCCGCCAGGGCGATCAGCTTGCTCCCGGCTTTTCCGAAACCCTGGCGCAAGGCCATTCGTTTGCCCTTGGCGATCATCTCTTCGAAACTGCCGATATCCTGCGTGGCGACCCCGTGCGCGCCCCACAGTAGGCCGACGCGCCGCGCGGTCATCATCGAGGGCGTGAGCACCAGCGTAGGCACGCTGGGCCGCTCGCGCGCCACCCGCCGCGCCGTCGATCCCGACATGGTGAAGACGGTTATGGCGCTCACCGCGACGGTATCGGCGATGGTCATGCAGCTATGCGCCAGCGCATCCGCCGTGGTGCGGTCGGGCGGGGTGTCGAGGAAGCGCACGCGGGGCAGATAGGCCTCGTCGCGTTCGACCTGTGCGGCGATCTTGTCCATGATCGACACCGCTTCTTCCGGCCATTCGCCCGCCGCCGTCTCCGCGCTCAGCATCACCGCGTCGGCCCCGTCGTAGACCGCATTTGCGACGTCGGAGACCTCCGCGCGCGTGGGCGCGGGGCTTTCGATCATGCTTTCCAGCATCTGCGTCGCCACGATTACCGGCTTGCCCGCGGTCCGCGCGGCGTTGACGATCCGCTTCTGCAGCGGGGGGACTTCCTGCGGCTCGAGCTCGACGCCCAGGTCCCCGCGCGCGACCATGATGCCGTCTGCCTGGTCGATGATCTCGCCTAGCCGACGGACCGCGCTCGGCTTCTCGATCTTGGCGCACAGCGCCCCGCGGCGCTCGCCATTGGGCGCGGCCATTAGCTTGCGCGCCTCGGCAAGGTCCTCGGGCCGCTGGACGAAGCTGAGGCCGATCCAGTCGACCCCCTGCGCCATGGCGAAGGCGAGGTCCTTGCGGTCCTTGTCGGTCAGCGCGGGTATCGGCACCGCGGCGTCGGGCACGTTGACCCCCTTGCGGTCCGAGATGACTCCGCCGACCTCGGCCGAACAGAGGATTTCGTCGTCGCCGGCGCGGATCACCTTGAGCCTGATCTTCCCGTCGTTGATCAGGAGCCGCTGGCCCTTTTCGAGCACTTCGAAGAGTTCGCGGTGCGGCAATTCGACGCGGGTCTCGTCGCCTGGTTCCGGATTGCGATCCAGCGTGAAATGGCCCGAATGGCGGATCACCGCCTCGCCCCCCTTGAAAGTGCCCACGCGCAATTTGGGACCCTGGAGATCGGCGAGGATCGCGATCGGCCGGTAGAACTTCTTTTCGAGATCTCTGATCGCGCGTATCGCCGCCTCGTGGTCTGCGTGGCTGCCGTGGCTCATGTTCAGGCGGAAGGCGTCCGCCCCCGCCCTGAACAGCCGTTCGAGCATTTCGGGTGAGCGGCTGGCGGGGCCGAGCGTGGCGAGGATCTTGACCTTGCGGGTCCGGGGCGCGAACTTTTCCATGCGCGCGGCCTATGGCAGAGCCGCCGGACAGATTGAAGGGAATTGCAATGACCGACACGACAGACGGCTTTCGCGACGCGCTGGACATGCTCGACGACAAGGTCGCCGCCGCCGCCTTCCGCCGGCTGGTGCGACACCTGCGTCATCGCCACGATGCGCAGAATATCGATCTGATGGGGCTGGCCGGCTTCTGCCGCAATTGCCTCGCCGACTGGATTCGCGATGCCGGTTACCCCGGCGACAAGGGGGCGGCGCGCGAACTGATCCACGGCATGCCGCAGGACGAGTGGAAGGCCACGCGGCAACGACCCGCGACCGAGGAGCAGATCGCGGCCATGGAAGCGAGCATGACGCGCAACAAGCCGGACCTGCGCTAGCGGATAAACAGGTGCTTCGCGGTTTCGCGGGCGCGGCCGGCACGCTAACGAGCGGGCCGACCGATTCTCATCCAACACCGGAGCACCAGATGGCCGACAGCGAAGCTGAGCGCGAAGCGCAACCCACCGACGACCGCCTGCGCCTGCTGATCGAGCGCATCGAACGCCTCGAGGAAGAAAAGAAGGGCATCGCCGACGATATCCGCGACGTCTATGCCGAGGCCAAGGCGGTCGGTTACGATCCCAAGATCATGCGGCAGATCGTCCGGCTGCGGAAGATGAAGCCCGATGATCGGTCCGAGCAGGAAACCATCCTGGAAACCTACAAGGCAGCGCTCGGCATGGGGTGAAGCGGAACGCGCGCGCGAGCGAAGGGTTCGATTGGACAGAAAGGAGTCGCTCCCGATGTCTGACAAGTCCGAGCCCACCGCCACCGATACCGCCTTCATCGAGAAAACCGGTGAAGAGCCGAAAATGCCCGGTCACGAGACCGCGCTCGACCGCAAGCCCGAATGGCGGCCACGCTATCCCGCTTCTGGCCGGCTCGAAGGCAAGGTCGCCATCGTCACCGGCGGGGACAGCGGCATTGGCCGCGCCACCGCGGTGCTGTTCGCGCGCGAGGGGGCGAAGGTGGCGATTGCCTATCTCGAGGAGGACGACGACGCGCAGATCACCGCCGATGCCTTAGAGAATGAGGGTAGCGAGGCCCTGTTGCACAAGGGCGATCTGGGATGTCCGGAGACTTGCAAGGGGCTGGTGGGCAAAGTGATCGACAAGTGGGGACGGCTCGACGTGCTGGTCAACAATGCCGGCGAGCAGCACCCCGACGAGGACATCACCGACATTACCGAGGAACAGCTCCAGCGGACCTTCCAGACCAACATCTTTTCGATGTTCTACCTCACGCAGGCCGCGCGACCGCATCTGAAAAAGGGTGCGGCGATCGTCAATTGCACCAGCGTGACGATGTACAAGGGCTCAGGCGGGCTGCTCGATTATAGCGCCACCAAGGGCGCGATTACTGCCTTCACCCGCTCGCTGAGCGAGAATCTGATTGAGGACGGCATTCGCGTCAACGCGGTAGCGCCAGGCCCGATCTGGACCCCGCTCAACCCCTGCGGCGGTCAACCTCCCGAGAAAATGGACGATTTCGGCAAGGACACGCCGATGGGCCGCCCGGGCGAACCCAACGAGGTCGCGCCCGCCTTCCTGTTCCTCGCCTGCGAGGATTCCTCGTATATGTCCGGCCAGGTGCTGCACCCGAACGGGGGGATCATCGTCAACGGCTGAGGTCAGTCGGCCATTTGCAGTCCGGTATAGACCAGGCCGAGGAGCAGGCCGTTGTGGAGTGCGTGCAGCATGATGCTTGCCACCAGGCCGTAGTGCACACGCAGATAGCCCAGCATCGTGCCGACCACGAATTGCGGGAGGACCAGCGGCAAAAGTACCCATAACGAACCTTCGTCGAAGTTCAGCAGGTGAACAGCGGCAAAAGCGACCGCGCTTCCCCAGAAGAACAGCGGGAAAAGGCTCGCGAACCAATCCATCGCCGGGCGCCCGCGCAGCATGTACAGCGCGATGATGGCACCGGCCAAGGTCAATAGCGCTGCGCCGATCGCGCGCACATTGACCGCCTCCATCGATCGGGTGAGGTCGGTCTGCGTCATCACCAATATGCCGAGCCCGAGGATTGCGAGCGGTATCACATGGCCGGGCCTGCCCGAGAGCCATACGCGGAAGACGATTTCCTCGACCAGCGGTGCCGCGATCACCACGGTCACGGCGATGAATGCAGTGATCTCCATCTGCTCGAGCGCGGTGTCGGGGAGGTCGATCCCGGCCATGATCACGATAGAAGCGAGAGTGACGAGAACCGCCATGACAAGCAGGTCGATGACCAACATCCTGCCAATCGCGGCCAGGGTCCGGCCGGTGAATTTTCGCGCTCGCTGCGGCAGCACCGGCTGGCGGAGGAAGGTTACGAAATCCCGCGCTTGCTCCCGTATCGAGGATATGCGGCGATGAGGGGAATCGCGCGCCACAAGGCTTGTCGTATCGTCGCTCATGCGGCTATTGCGCCCCCGTATCCCAACCACCGATCCGAACAGAGCGGAACCCATGGCCGGCCATTCCAAGTTCAAGAACATCATGCATCGCAAGGGAGCGCAGGACAAGAAGCGCTCCAACCTGTTCTCCAAGCTCAGCCGCGAAATCACCGTCGCCGCCAAGACGGGCTTGCCCGACCCGGACATGAACCCGCGCCTGCGGCTGGCGGTCAATGCGGCCAAGGCGCAGTCCATGCCCAAGGACAATATCCAGCGTGCGATCGACAAGGCTTCGGCCAGCGACAGCGAGAATTACGAAGAGGTGCGCTACGAGGGTTACGGCCCCGGCGGCAGCGCGATCATCGTCGAGGCGCTGACCGACAACCGCAACCGCACCGCCACCGCCGTGCGCACCGCCTTCAGCAAGAACGGGGGCAATCTGGGCACCGAGGGTTCGGTGGTTCACGGTTTCGAGCGGCTCGGCTTCATCCTCTATCCGGCCGGTGCCGGGAGCGAGGACAAGGTGCTCGAAGCCGCGCTCGAAGCGGGTGCCGAAGATATCGCTTCGAGCGAAGAAGGGCATGAGATCTGGACGGCGGCGGACGATCTTCATCAGGTCGCGGCGGATCTGGAAAGGACCCTGGGCGAGGCGGAGACGGTCAAGCTCGCCTGGAAGCCCAACCTCACTGTCGACATGGACGAAAAGGACGCCGGCACGCTGCTCAAGCTGCTCGATGCGCTCGACGAGGACGACGATGTACAGACCGTGTGGGGCAATTACGACATCTCGGACGAGGTGATCGAGCGGATCGAAGCCTGATGTGGGGTTTTGTCGCCAAGGCGCTTCTCGCCGGGGCGATGATTGCCGCCATTGCCGAGATCGGCAAGCGCCTGCCCGCGATGGCCGCTCTGGTCGCGTCGCTGCCGCTGGTAAGCATCCTCGGAATGATTTTCCTGTGGCATGCCCGGCCCGATCCCGAAAACATGGCAGTCCATTCGCAGGCCACTTTCTGGTATGTGCTGCCGAGCCTGCCCATGTTCCTGATCATCCCGGCGCTACTGCGCGCAGGGGCCAATTTCTGGATCGCGCTGGCGGCGGGCTGTGTGGTCACCGTCGCGCTCTATTCGCTAATGATGTATTTCGGCCCGCGGCTGGGTTTGCGGCTTTAGTGCTGATCCTCGGCCTCGATCCTTCGCTTTCCTGCACCGGCTGGGGTGTGATCGGGGTGGAGGGCAGCCGCATCGCGTATGTTGCGAACGGGCAGATACCCACGCAAGCTAAGGCCCCGATGGCAGAGCGGCTCGCCACCCTGCAAGCGGCGTTGGCCGAAGTGATCGCCACCCACCATCCGACCCGCGCGGCGTGCGAGGAAGTCTTCGTCAACAAGAACCCGCAATCTACGCTCAAGCTGGCGCAGGCACGCGGCGCGGTGCTGGCGGCCTGCGGCGCGGCGGGACTCGAAGTGCGCGAACATGCCGCGAGGGCAGTCAAGAAGGCCGTCGTCGGGACCGGCGGGGCGGACAAGACGCAGGTTCAGGCGATGCTCAAGGTGCTGCTGCCCGGAGTGCAAATCGCAGGCGCCGACGCGGCCGATGCGTTGGCGGTGGCGATCGCCGATGCGCATCTGTCCTACACGCCTGCGGTCCGCTAGGCTCATCGCCATGGCAAACAGCAGATCATTTCGGCCGCCTGTTCAAGACAGGCATGAGAGGGCGATTTTTTCTTTCCTGGACTGCGTAACAACCGGTCCATGTCTCGCCCGCAAGAGGCGCTCATGACCGTTCGGCTCTACGGCATTCCCTACTGCGATTCGGTGAAGCGCGCGCGCCGCTGGCTCGATACGCGGGGGATCGACTACGCCTTTCACGACTACAAGAAGGATGGCGCGGACCCGGCGAAGCTCGCGCGATGGATCGAGGTCAAGGGGATCGACGCGGTGCTCAACCGGAGAGGCACGACCTGGCGCAAAATGCCGGACGAGGACAAGGCGCGCGCCGACGGTAACGATGCGGTCTCAATGCTGGTTCAGCATCCTTCGATGATCAAGCGGCCGATCGTCGAATATGACGGTGGGCACGCCGGGGGGATTCTCGTCGGTTTCAAGGAAGACGAATGGGACGCAGCGCTTACCTGATCTTGTCCGCCGCGCTGGCGGCGTTGCTGCCCGCGCCGCTCGCCGCGCAGCCTGTGGAAGAGGCGCTGGTCATCGCCCATCGCGGCGCGAGCGGGGAACGGCCCGAGCATACCCTCGTCGCCTATGAGCGCGCGATCGACCAGGGCGCGGACTATATCGAGGCCGATTTGGTGGCGACCAAGGATCTGGTACTGGTCGCGCGCCACGAAAACGAACTGTCGGACACCACCGATGTGGCCGATCATCCGGAATTCGCTGACCGGCGGCGCAGTAAGGAGATCGACGGGCGGCTGGTTTCGGGCTGGTTTGCGGAGGATTTCACGCTTGCCGAACTGCGGACCTTGCGCGCCAGGGAGCGCATTCCCGCGATCCGCCCCGGCAACGCGCGCTTCGACGGGCTCTATCCGGTGCCCACCTTCGCCGAGATCCTTACGCTGGTGCGCGCGAAGGAGGCGGAGACGGGCCGCAGGATCGGCATCTATCTCGAACTGAAGCACCCGACCTTCCTGCTCCAGTCGGCGGGGATTGACCTGGTCGATCTGCTGGTCACCGCGCTGCGCGAGGCTGATCTCGACGATGCCGATGACATGGTCTTCGTGCAGAGTTTCGAAGTGGGCGCGCTGCAAAGGCTCGACAAGATGGTCGATGTGCCGCTGGTCCAGCTGCTCGCGAGCAATGGAGGTCCGGCCGATGAGGCGGCAATGTCCTACGCGGAGATGCTCACCCGGGCGGGCCTGGCGGAGATTGCGACCTACGCCGACGCCATCGGGGCCGATGTACGCCTACTCGCGGGCACAGATGGCGCTCCTACGGCGCTGGTAGCGACGGCGCGGGCCGCGGGGCTGACGACGCATGTCTGGACCCTGCGCAAGGAAAACGCCTTTCTACCGCCCGCACTGCGAAGTGAAGGGGGCGAAGCTGCGGCGGGTAATCTCTGCGGCTTCGTGGCCCTCGTTCTGCAGGCGGGAACGACCGGAATTTTCACCGACGATCCCGGCGCGGTCAGGGCCTGCGCGCGGTGACGATGTAGTTGAGCGAGAGATCGCTCGACAGGTGCAGGCCCTTGAAGGGCCTGAAGGCGATGCCCTTCGGCTCCCCCATCTCGAGGCCAGCCTCGTACAGCAAGGCTCGCATCTCCTCCGGCGTTACGAAGTCTGCCCAGTCGTGCGTTCCACGCGGGATCATGCCGAGCAGTTCGGCCCCTTCGACGAGCAGCAAACGGCTCGCGGGGGTGCGATTGGGCGTCGATATCACCATCAACCCGCCCGGCGCGAGCCGGTCCGCCAGCGCTTGCAGGAAAGCAGTTTTGTCAGCGACGTGCTCGACCACTTCCAGCGCGGTGACGAGGTCGAAGCGTCCGATATCGAAGCTGCCGATCTCGCCCGGGATATAGCGGATATCGAGGCCCCCCTCCCCGGCATGAGCGATGGCCGCGGCAGTGTTTTCCGGTGCCGCATCGACGCCCGTTACCTGCGCGCCCAGCCGCGCCAGCGGTTCGCACAGCAGCCCGGCGCCGCACCCGACATCGAGCGCCGACTTGCCCGCCAGCGGCGTCCGGCTTTCGCTTTCGAAGCCCCAGTGCCGGTCGACCGCCTCGCGAATGAAGGAAAGCCGCACCGGATTAAGGCGGTGAAGCATCGCACTCGAACCTTTCGGGTCCCACCATTCGCTGGCGAGCCGGCCGAAATGCGCCGCTTCCTCGCGCCGAATGGTCACCCCGTTGGCGGAAATGCCTGTCCCGGCGCCGGTTGCATCGCTCATGCGCTCTGGCTAGCAGGCTGGCTGCACGCATTCCAGCGCGGAGACACCGGCCCTTGGCACGCATCGTGATGAAATTCGGCGGCACATCGATGGCCGGGACCGAGCGCATCCGCCGGGTCGCCAACATCGTGCGCAAACAGGCCGCTGGCGGCAACCAGGTTGCGGTGGTCGTCAGCGCGATGGCGGGCGAGACCGACCGGCTGGTCAATTTCTGCCGCGAGGCACATGCGCTTTACGACCCGGCGGAATATGACGTGGTCGTCGCGAGCGGGGAACAGGTCACCGCCGGACTGCTGGCGCTGACGCTGCAGTCGCTCGGTTGCCAGGCACGCAGCTGGCTCGGCTGGCAGCTGCCCGTTCGCACGATCGAAGCACACGCCAAGGCACGAGTCGAAAGCATCGACGGCGAAGCGCTGGCGGCCGCGATGGAGACAGGCGAGATCGCGGTAATCCCCGGCTTCCAGGGCGTATCCGAGACGGGCCGCGTCACGACCATGGGCCGCGGGGGATCGGATACCTCGGCGGTCGCGATTGCCTCGGCTGTGAACGCGGACCGCTGCGATATCTACACCGATGTCGACGGGGTCTACACCACTGATCCGCGGATCGTGGCGCGCGCGCGCAAGCTCAGGGCAGTGACCTATGAGGAAATGCTCGAGCTCGCCAGCGTCGGCGCGAAGGTGCTTCAGACGCGCTCGGTCGGGCTGGCGATGAAGGAGGGCGTGCGGGTGCAGGTGCTCTCCAGCTTCGTCGACGACGATGCGACGCCTGCCGACGAATATCCGGGGACGATGATCGTTTCCGAGGAAGAAATGAACGCATTGGTGGAGAAGGGCGAGATGGAACGCCAGCATGTGACCGGCATCGCGCACGACAAGAATGAAGCCAAGATCACCCTGACCCGCGTTCCTGACCGGCCGGGCAGTGTGGCGCATATCTTCGAGCCGCTGGCGGGCGCGGGTATCAATGTCGACATGATCGTCCAGAACGTCGGGCGCGACAAGGGCGAGACCGATGTGACCTTCACTGTGCCGCAGGCGGACCTTGCCCGCGCGCAAGCGCTGCTCGAAGACCGGCGCGACTCGATCGGTTACAACCGCATCATCACCGACAGCCAGATCGCCAAGATCTCGGTCGTCGGCGTGGGGATGAAAAGCCACGCGGGCGTCGCCGCGACGATGTTCCAGTCGCTCGCCGACCGCGGGATCAATATCCAGGCGATCACCACCAGCGAGATCAAGGTAAGTGTGATGATCGACGAGGACGAGACCGAACTGGCGGTGCGCGTACTGCATACCGCCTATGGTCTCGATGCGCCTGATAGCTTGGGCGACGAGACGGCGTGAGCCACACTGCCAAAATCCTGCTCTTGGGTTCGGGTGAGCTGGGGCGCGAATTCGCGATCTCGGCCAAGCGACTGGGCGCCTATGTGATCGCCTGCGATTCCTATGACGGCGCGCCCGCGATGCAGATGGCGGACGCGCGCGAGGTCTTTTCGATGCTCGACGGCGAGGCGCTGCGCGCGGTGGTGGAAAAGCACCGGCCCGATCATATCGTTCCCGAGATCGAGGCGATCCGCACCGAGATACTCACCGAACTGGAAGCGGAGGGCTTCCACGTGGTTCCCACCGCACGTGCGGCGCAATTAACGATGAACCGAGACGGCATCCGCGACCTCGCCGCGCAGGAACTCGGCCTCGCCACGTCAAAATACCGCTACGCCAAGAATTTCGAGGAAGTGTGTGCCGCAGCCCAACACACAGGTTTTCCATGCGTGATCAAGCCGGTGATGTCGTCATCCGGCAAGGGACAGACAACAGTGCGCGGCGGGCGAAATCGAGGCAGCATGGAATTATGCTGTCGCCAATATGCGCGGCGACCGCCAACGCGTGATCGTCGAGCAGTTCGTCCACTTCGATTATGAGATCACGCTGCTGACCGTGAGGCATCGAACAGCCGCCGGAGACGGAGTTTCCTTCTGCCCGCCGATTGGCCACCGGCAAGAACGCGGCGACTACCGCGAGAGCTGGCAGCCGACGCCGATGAGCGAGGCCGCGATCGCCACAGCGCAGGACATGGCGCGAAAACTGATCGACGATCTCGGCGGATACGGCCTGTTCGGGGTCGAATTCTTCATCGCCAAGGGTAGCGACGGCGACGAGGAAGTGATCTTCTCCGAACTGTCGCCGCGCCCGCATGATACCGGAATGGTGACGCTGGTGGGCCAGAACCTGTCTGAATTCGATCTCCACGCCCGCGCGATCATGGGGCTTCCGGTGCCGGAAGCGATCCGCGCGCGACCCGCTGCTTCTGCGGTGATCCTCGCCGACCGCGACAGCGAAACGTTAAGATATGCGGGTCTGGCCGAGGCGATGACCGATGGCGCCGATATACGTATTTTCGGCAAGCCGACGGCGCGGCCCTATCGCCGCATGGGCGTGGCCTTGGCGACGGCCGGCGACACCGACGAAGCCCGCCGCCTCGCGCGCCAGGCGGCTGACAAGGTCACGATAGGCTACGAGACCTGACTGGAGCGGCGGCGGTCGCGCGCTTGCCGAGCGGAGCGGCGCGGCGTAACGCCCGCGACCATGACCGATTTTCCCAAGACATCCCGACTGATGCAGCGCGGGGCCGAATTCCTCGGTAGCGAATATGCCATTCTGTGCGGAGCGATGAGTTGGGTGTCCGAGCGCAATCTCGTCTCGGCGATCAGCAATGCCGGCGGGTTCGGCGTGATCGCCTGCGGGGCGATGACGCCTGAATTGCTCGATACCGAGATCGCCGAGACGAAACGGCTGACCGCCCGACCCTTCGGCGTGAACCTGATCACCATGCATCCCGATCTGTTCGACCTGATCGAAATATGCCGCAAGCACGAGGTCGGCCATGTTGTGCTGGCAGGGGGCATTCCGCCCAAGGGCAGCGTCGAGGCGATCAAGGGCGAGCGCGGCGATGGTGCAAAGGTGATCTGCTTCGCGCCCACGCTGGCGCTGGCGAAGAAACTGCTGCGCCAAAGGGACGGGGGCGGCGTCGATGCGCTGGTGATCGAGGGGATGGAGGCGGGCGGGCATATCGGCCCGGTCTCCACCAGCGTGCTGGCGCAGGAGATGCTGCCCGAGCTGGGGAATGACTATTTGATCTTCGTGGCCGGGGGGATCGGGCGCGGCTCGGCGATCGCGGGCTATCTGGAAATGGGCGCGGTGGGCGTGCAGTTGGGCACGCGCTTTGCCTGTGCAAGCGAGAGCATCGCCCACCCCGATTTCAAGAAAGCGTTCTTCCGCGCCAGCGCGCGCGATGCGGTCGCCAGCGTGCAGGTCGATCCGCGCCTCCCGGTCATTCCCGTGCGCGCGCTGAAGAACAGGGGTACCGAGCACTTCACCGCCAAGCAGCGCGAGGTCGCCGGAATTCTCGATCGCGCGGAGATCGTGATGGAGGAAGCGCAGCTGCAGATCGAGCATTACTGGGCGGGCGCGCTGCGCCGCGCGGTGATCGACGGCGATGTCGAGAACGGCAGCCTGATGGCCGGGCAATCCGTCGGCATGCTCAAGGAAGAAGAGCCGGTGGCCGCGATCATCGAGAAACTGATGGCGCAGAGCGAGGAAGCCTTGTCGCGGCGCTAGCATGATCCGCCGCCTTGATCTCGACATCGCGATTTATCGCGACCGCGTGCAGGTGGTTCACCGCGGCAGCGAAGCCTTCATCGATCAGTCTGCAGAGTTTCCCTTCTCGGACGAAAACTCGGTGGTGGCGAACGCCGCCCATCTTGAGGACACGATCGTGCGTGCAGTGCGGCGCATCCTGGTAGGAGGGGGTTATTCCCTCAATGACCCGATCGCCCATGTGACCCGCTGTGACGGCTGCCTCGGAGAAGCGGACCGCGCTGTGGTCGAGAGATCGCTGGCCGGGCTCGGTATCGTAACTGTGCTATGGGAAATCGACGAGGAGTGAAACAACGATGTGCACCGAGAAAGGGTCAGAACGCCTTCCCGCCAAGAAATTCGACCGGCGCCAGTTCGCACTGCTGACCGGCTCGGCCGCGCTCGCAGCCTGCACGCGAATGGATGGACCCGCGCTCGGCGAGAGAGCGGCCGGGGCGCTGAGCGAAAGCCAGGTGCTGATCGACACCTCGGACGGAAAGGCAGACGGTTTCTTCGTACATCCCGCGACGGGCGAGCATCCCGCGGTGCTGGTATGGCCCGATATCGCGGGTCTGCGCGATGCTTTTCGCATGATGGCGCGGCGGCTGGCGGAGCAGGGTTATGCCGTGCTGGTCGTCAATCCCTATTACCGCGATGTGGTGGGCGAGCAATTCGCCGATTTCGCCGCCTTCCGCAGCGAAGGCGGCT
>JBBSMH010000031.1:0-11972 GCA_038233275.1 Sphingomonadales bacterium
CGCCGGATGGAGAAAGACATCGCCGACGCGCGCAATTACGCCGCGACCGGCTTCGCGCGCGACATGCTGAGCGTGGCGGACAATCTCGCCCGTGCTGTCGATTCGGTTCCGGACGCGCTGCGAAAGGACGAGACGATGAAGGGGTTCCTCGCAGGCATCGAGGCGACCCAGCGCGAGCTCGAGAAGGTCTTCAAGCACAACGGGATAGAGCGCATTGCGGCCATGGGCATGCCGCTCGATCCGAACCGCCACCAGGCGATGCTCGAAGTGCCCAGCGAAGAGCACGATCCGGGCACTGTGGTGCAGGAAATGCAGCCCGGCTATATGATCAAGGATCGGTTGCTTCGTCCCGCAATGGTCGGCGTCGCCAAGAAGCCGGACTGACCGGTCTACCCCGAGAGGACAACGCCATGAGGACTGCACTTTTGGGAGCGGCGGTCCTCGTCGTTTCGGTGTTCGCGACCCCGCTTGCCGCGCAGGATACCGCCGATGAACGGATGGTGGCTTTGGGAGAGGCTTATCACGAGGCCCAGATCTCGGGTTACGGCTTGATCGAAAACCCCGACGGGAGCACCGATCTCGGCGCTAAGCTATGGCCGGTCACGCCAGAATCGCGGCAGGTGCGCGCGGCAAAGGCCGAAGAATTCCTCGCGCAGCTGTCCAGCATCGACAATTCCAGCCTTTCTCCGCAGCGCAGGATCGATGCTGCCGTGCTGCGCCACCTGCTCGAAACCGAAATCGGCGACGCCCGCTTTCGCGAATGGGAAATGCCCTTCGACAGCGACAACAATTTCTGGAGCTATCTTGCCGAGCGGGGGAGCTTTGCTTCGGTCGAGGAATATGAGCGCTACATCGCCCGCATGCGCGACGTTCCGCGCTATTTCGCCGAGCAGACGGCAAATGCCCGTGCCGGCCTCGCGCGCGGCTTTTCTGTGCCGCGCGTGACGCTGGAGGGTCGCGACGCATCGCTCGCCGCCTATGTAGTCGACGATTATTCGCAGAGCCCGTTTTGGAAGCCCTTTGAGACCATGCCGGCGCGCATTCCCCAAGCGGACGGCGAACGGCTCAGGACCGAAGCGCGCGAGGCCATCGTCGAGAACGTCACGCCGGCCTACCGCGACTTCCTCGCCTTCTTCCGCGAAGAATATCTGCCGCAAACGCGCACGAGCCTGGGCGCTTCGGAGCTTCCGGAGGGCGAGGCCTATTACCGCCAGCAGATCCGGGAATATACGACGCTCGACCTGACCGCCGAGGAGATTCACCAAATCGGTCTCGAGGAGGTCGCGCGGATCACCGCCGAGATGGAGAAGGTCAAGACGGACGCCGGTTTTGCTGGGACGCTCCCGGAATTCGTCACCTTCCTCAGGACCGATCCACAATTCGTCGCGGACACGCCCGACGAGCTGATGGGCGTCGCCGCCTATACCGCCAAGCGGGTCGACGACCGATTGGACGATTATTTCGGCTTCCTCCCGCGCCATCGGCACGGGATTCGGCCGGTCGATCCCGCCATCGCGCCTTTCTACACCGCAGGCCGGGGCGGGCTCGATTACTGCCAGATCAACACCTACGACCTCCCTTCGCGCCCGGTCTACAATATCCCCGCGCTGACGATGCACGAATGCGCGCCCGGCCATTCGTTTCAGGCGGCCATTGCGCTCGAACGCGAAGGCGCACCCCGCTTCCGCCGCCAGGTGTATTTTTCCGGTTTCGGCGAAGGATGGGGGCTCTACACCGAATTTCTCGGCAATGAGATGGGCGTCTATCGCACGCCATACGAGCGGTTTGGCCAGCTTTCCTACGAGATGTGGCGTGCCGTGCGGCTGGTCATCGACACGGGCATCCACCAGTATGGCTGGAGCCGGGAGCAGGCGATGGATTATCTGGCGAACCGAACCGCGCTGTCGCAGCACGAAGTCGGCACCGAAATCGATCGCTACATCAGCTGGCCGGGCCAGGCGCTGGCCTACAAGCTCGGGGAACTGACCATCCGCCGCATGCGCGCCAAGGCCGAGGAACGGCTGGGCGAGCAATTCGATATCCGCAAGTTCCACGATGTCGTGCTCTCGCTCGGCTCGGTCCCGCTTCCGGTGCTCGAGGAACGGATTGACGCCTTCATCGGCGAAGGCGGGCAGGGCCTGCCGGGGGTCGAATACGACTGATGCTGACGGCCAATCTCGACGGAGAGCGCGAAACTTTCGTCAGCCATCTCGAATGTTCGCTGACCGGCAAGCGGTACGAGGCCGACAGGCTGCACGGCCTCTCCGATGTGGGCAGACCTTTGCTGGTGCGATACGACCTCGAGGCGGCCGACAAGGCGTTATCGCGCGAGGCGCTGGACGCCCGGCCGACCGACCTGTGGCGCTGGCGCGAACTGCTGCCCGTCCGCCGCACCACCAGCATTGTCAGCCTCGGGGAAATCGAGACCCCGCTCGTCGCTATCCCTCAGTCAGGCGGCGCGAAGGTGCTGGTCAAGGACGAGGGCCGCCTGCCCACAGGCAGCTTCAAGGCACGCGGGCTGGTCATGGCGGTGGCCATGGCAAAGGAACTCGGCGTCACGCGCATCGCCATGCCGACCAATGGCAATGCCGGCGCGGCGCTCGCCGCCTATGCCACGCGCGCGGGGATCGAGACGATTGTCCTTTGTCCTCACGACACGCCCGAGATCAACGTGCGCGAGATCGCCGCGCAGGGCGCGCGCGTCTATCGGGTCAACGGTCTGATCGATGAATGCGGCGCGATCGTGGGGAAGGGCGCGGCCGAAGGTCTGTGGTTCGATTTCTCGACGCTCAAGGAGCCCTATCGAATCGAGGGCAAGAAGACGATGGGGCTCGAACTGGCAGCGCAGCTGGATTGGCGCCTCCCGGCTGCGATCTTCTATCCGACCGGCGGGGGCACCGGCCTCATCGGAATGTGGAAGGCTTTCGACGAGCTCGAACAGCTGGGCTGGATCGGCCCCGCACGTCCCAAGATGTTCGCGGTCCAAGCCAGCGGCTGCGCGCCGATCGTCAAGGCGTTCGAGGAAGGCGCGGAGCATGCCGAGCGGTGGGAGGGGGCGCATACGGTGGCGGCGGGAATTCGCGTACCCAAGGCAGTCGGCGATTTCCTTATCCTGCGCGCGGTGCGCGAGAGCGGGGGTTCGGCGATGGCGGTGGACGAGGATGAAATCCTGCGCGCCACGGCGGACAGCTCGGCGCAGGACGGGTTGCTGCTGTGCCCCGAGGGAGGCGCCACTCTGGCCGCCTATCGCCGGGCGCTGCGCGAAGAGCTCGTTTCGTCCGCTGACGATGTTGTGCTGTTCAACTGCGCAACGGGGCTGAAATATCCGCTGCCCGACCGGTCCGCCTCGCTCAACAAGGGCAATCTCCCCGACCTGGCCTCGCTCTAGCGGCAGGAACGCTCGCATCGCTCATCCGTAATTCGGGCATCAGGGACCTATGGAGAGACAATCATGAAAACGAAATTGCTGCTCGCCCCCGCGCTCGCAATGACGACACTCCCGCTGGGCGCCTGCGCCGAGAACTACGCTGCCGAGGGTGGGCTGGCGGGAGCCGCTGCTGGCGCGGGTATCGCCGCCGTCACCGGAGGCGACATCGCACGCTACGCGCTTGCCGGTGCCGCGGCTGGAGCGCTGGCGGGCTATTTTGTCGACAAGGACCCCGATTGCGATGGTTATGATCGCGATGGCTATCTCGACGACGATTGCTTCGGCACGCAGGGCTATCCGGTGGACCCGCGCTACTGACGCGGTGGGTAAGAAGGGGCCGCTCGCGCGGCCCCTTGCCTGTCAATCGATCAATTGGGCGCGATTTTCGTCGCGGTGCTTTTTCAGATATCGCATGAAGGGCGTACCTCCTGTGCCGACATCGGGGTCGTTGCCAGGGATGCTGCCTGCCTGTTTGTTGATATAGCTCGCCGCATATTCGAGATGCCGCGTGCGGAAGCGCGCGGACTGCTCGAGGCAGGCGTTGAAAGCATCTTTCAGCTCGCGGTTGCCGGTCGATGACACAAAGTCACGTAGCGTCGATTGCGCGGCGAGATCCTCGATGAACCTGCGATGCTGCAGCGGGCGATAATGATGCAGTTCGTCGAGGAAGCTCTTCAGCGGATCGTCGCTGTGGCCGACCTGGAAGAGTGCATCCATCGCCGGAACGATGCTCGACTGGCTGCCGGTCTGGCCGCGAAACGCCTGCGGCTTGCCTTCGTAACGGTCCATGCCTTCGTAGATCAGTCCGCCATCGAGTGCGGGATTGTTCGCCCAGCCGTGGATGTAAGGCCGCACGCGGTGAAAATAGATGTAGGGATCGCACTGCTCCGGCATGCGCCCAAAATGCGCGTAAATGCCCTCCCACGCCTGGTCCATTTCCTTCAGCAAACGGGTGGCTTCGGCTTCGTCGCGCTCGCGCGCCACGCCGACGAGTCTTGCCGCATTGTCCATCAGCACTCCGGCCTCGGCCTCGATGGCAACGTGAACGAGCACGAACCAGTTCTCGTCGGCCCCGCCGAAGAAGTTCTGATACATGGCGATGTTGGAAAGGTCGATCGGCCCCGATTTGTCGATGCGGTACCAATTGTCGAGTACATAGGCGGAATACGGGAGCAAGGGCGCCTGCCCGAGCCGGTCGGCGATGGCGCACATCGGGCGTGACAGATTGGCTGGGAGATGCGCGGGCGGTTCGGGCTCGCCCCAGACATAGGCTTGAACGAGGAAGGAATAGTGCACCATCGCGGTACGCACTACTTCTTCGGGGGCGGATTCCGCCCACTCGGCGATTTGGGGATCGGGCAGTGCGTCCAGCCACTGGCGCACGCGGCCGGTGGTCAGCAGGGCGGAAAGGTTGGCCGCAGCATCGACGATGGGCGCGAATTGGCCGGGAAGGACGACCTCGTCGATTTCGTAATGCGAAAGATAGCCGCGCTCGCGGCTCATACCGTAGTCTTGAAGCTCCATGTGAGTGACTCATCGCCGGGCGCGGGTTGGGCCGCCCGGTCAATAGGATCCTGGGTATCAAATGCGGCAGGCGGCCTCAACCCGGACGCGCGGCCGCTCCTGGAAATGCCACCAGCAAATCATAGGCTGCGGCATCGCTCGCGCCAGCAATTTTCACCCCGTTGCGCAGCCAGAACGCGTGCTTCACGATCTCGGCCTGCTGCTCGATACCGTATTGCTCCAGCTGCCAGCCGGGCTTCAGGCTGTAGTCGTAGCGCGCCCACGGCATGCGGTTGAGCACCAGAAACCAGTCGCCCCTGGTCTGGGTCTGCCAGACATGCGTCAGCTCGTGAATGAGCAGACCCTGCCGGATTATGCTCTGCTGCGAAAAATCATCGCAATAGGTTTGCGACGCGGGATGGAAATGGAGATGCCCGCGCGGCGCCATGGTGATCCGCCGCGGCTGGAACGGAAACCACTTGCGCCGCCGAATAGTGACGCGCGCGTAATCGATCGCCTCGCCGAAAACACTTCTGGCAATGGCGACCTCGCCGCGCGTAAGCGGACGTTCGCCTCTCACCGCGCACTTGGGTGAAACGGGCTCGGCATGACTCTCGACCTCGAGAGAATCGCGCGCGTCCTTCAGCGATCTTCCCCCGCCGCCTGGATCGTGACGGGGAATGTGGCGGTCTTCCCACCCGCGACGGTCAGCGTCATCTCGGTCGTCCCGCCCGACTGGAGGTCGGGCGACAGGTCGAACACCATTACATGCAGCCCGTCTGGCTCGAACTTGAGAGTTTCACCGGCCTGCACCGTCTGCGGCCCGGTTTCACCCATGGTCATTTCTCCCGACCATTCCATGCTGCCGTGAACTTCGGTCTTCCCGGCGCCTTTTACCTCCGCCTTGCGAATGGCGTAGTTCTTGTCGCTGGTGTTCACGAGGTCGAAGTAGATTGCAGCAGGGTTGCCCGACACAGCGGGGAGCGCCAGCCGGGCGTTTTGCACCTCGAGCCCTGCTAATCCCGCATTCGCCTCGGAGCCGGCGGTCTCCTCTCCGCTGTCGCATCCGCCCAGCGCAATGGACGCTCCGGCGAGCAGCGCAGCTGCGCAAATGCTCTTGTTCATCGGCTTTTCCCCTCCTGTTATCTCTGCCAAAATCTAGCGCGCTGTCTCCCTTGTGCCAAGGAAAAGCGCACCTATATCGCCCGGGTAATACACCGCTTGTAAGAGCCGCCGACCGGTTTTGCCACGAACGGAAAGCCAGCTGCGCGGCGTCCAACGACTTGAAACAGATGGGGAAACCATGAGCAAAGTTATCGGTATCGACCTTGGCACAACCAACAGCTGCGTTGCCGTGATGGACGGGGGCAAGCCCAAGGTCATCGAGAATTCGGAAGGCGCGCGCACGACGCCATCGATCGTTGCCTTTACCAAGGATAACGAGCGCCTGATCGGCCAGCCAGCCAAGCGCCAGGCGGTCACCAATCCGGACAATACGCTGTTCGCGATCAAGCGTCTGATCGGGCGCCGGTTCGACGATCCAATGACCAAGAAGGACATGGATCTGGTTCCTTACGACATCGTCAAGGGCAAGAATGGCGACGCTTGGGTCGAAGCGGGGGGCGAGAACTATTCACCTTCTCAGGTTTCCGCGTTCATCCTCCAGAAGATGAAGGAAACCGCCGAAAGCTATCTTGGCGAGACCGTAACCCAGGCGGTGATCACCGTTCCGGCCTATTTCAACGACGCGCAGCGCCAGGCGACCAAGGACGCCGGCCAGATCGCGGGCCTCGAAGTGCTGCGCATCATCAACGAGCCGACCGCCGCGGCGCTGGCCTACGGCCTCGACAAGGACGAGAACAAAACCATCGCGGTGTACGACCTCGGCGGCGGCACTTTCGATATCTCGATTCTCGAAGTCGGTGATGGCGTGTTCGAAGTGAAGTCGACCAATGGCGACACCTTCCTGGGCGGTGAGGACTTCGACGCCGAGATCGTCCAATATCTCGCCGATCAGTTCGAGAAGAAGGAAAACATGGACCTGCGCAAGGACAAGCTTGCGCTCCAGCGGCTCAAGGAAGCGGCGGAAAAGGCCAAGATCGAACTGTCGAGCTCGCAGACTACCGAAGTCAACCTACCTTTCATCACCGCGCGGATGGAAGGCGGCTCTTCGACCCCGCTCCACCTGGTCGAGACTATCAGCCGTTCGGACCTCGAAAAGCTCGTCGGCGATCTGATCAAGCGCACGCTCGATCCGTGCAAGAAAGCGCTCGAGGACGCCGGCATCAAGAAGGACGAGGTCGACGAAGTCATCATGGTCGGCGGCATGACCCGCATGCCAAAGGTGCGCGAAGTGGTTGAAAACTTCTTCGGCTCCAAACCGCATGTCGGCGTCAATCCGGACGAGGTCGTGGCGATGGGCGCCGCAATCCAGGCGGGCGTCCTGCAGGGGGACGTCAAGGACGTGCTGCTGCTCGACGTGACCCCGCTGTCGCTCGGTATCGAGACGCTGGGCGGCGTGTTCACCCGGATGATCGATCGCAACACCACGATCCCGACCAAGAAAACGCAGGTCTATTCGACCGCCGAGGACAACCAGCAGGCTGTGACGATCCGCGTGTTCCAGGGCGAGCGCGAGATGGCGGCGGACAACAAGATGCTCGGCCAGTTCGACTTGGTCGGCATCCCCCCTGCGCCCCGCGGCGTGCCGCAGATCGAGGTCACTTTCGACATCGACGCCAACGGCATCGTCAACGTCAGCGCCAAGGACAAGGGCACCGGCAAGGAACAGCAGATCAAGATCCAGGCCTCCGGCGGTCTGAGCGATTCCGACATCGACCAGATGGTGCAGGACGCGGAGAAATTCGCCGAAGAGGACAAGAAGCGCAAGGAAGCTGCCGAAGCCCGCAACCAGGCCGACAGCCTGGTCCATGCGACCGAAAAGCAGTTGGAGGAGCATGGCGACAAGATCGACGCCGAGCTCAAGTCCGAGGTCGAGGCCAAGCTTGCCGAGGCCAAGACCGCGCTCGAGAGCGATGACAGCGATGCCATCCAGTCCAAGGCGCAGGAATTGACCCAGGCCGCGATGAAGATGGGCCAGCAGATCTACGAGCAGGAGCAGGCGAGCGCCGGCGGCGAAGGCGCGGCCACCGAAGGCGAGGGCGCCAATTCCTCCGCAGACGACGATGTGGTCGATGCCGAATTTTCCGAAGTAGACGAAGACAACAAGGGCTGAGCGCCCGATGAGAACTGGACCGCCACCGATGCAGACCGGCATCGGTGGCGGTTGAGTTCGGGCGGGGTTGAAAATGCCGGCTACCGAAGTGGATTTCTACGAATTGCTCGGCGTCTCGCGCGATGCGGACGCCGGGGCGATCAAATCGGCCTATCGCAAGCTTGCCATGCGGCACCATCCGGACCGCAACCCGGGATGCAGCGAGAGCGAAGCGAAGTTCAAGGCGATCAGCGTCGCTTATGATTGCCTGAAGGACCCGCAGAAGCGCGCGGCCTACGACCGCTATGGTCATGCCGCGTTCCAGCAGGGAGGCGGCGGCCATGCGGGCGGCGACTTCGGCGACATCGGCGATATATTCGAGACGATCTTCGGCAGCGCCTTCGGAGGCGGCGGCGGTCGCCAGCGTGCGCGGCGCGGCGCGGATTTGCGCTATGACATGGAAGTCGGCCTGGAGGACGCCTTCCATGGCAAGCAGACCGATATCACCATTGAGGTCAGCAAGACCTGCGAGACGTGCCACGGCTCGGGCGCAACGCCCGGCACGCGCGCGCGAACCTGCAATCTGTGCTCGGGCCATGGGAAGGTTCGCGCCAAGCAAGGGTTTTTCGTGGTCGAGCGGCCATGCCCCAATTGCCATGGCAGCGGCGAGATCATCACCAGCCCGTGCCGCGATTGCGGGGGCGAAGGCAGGGTGGACACGCCGCAGACGCTCGACGTCGAAATTCCTCCCGGCGTCGATACCGGCACGCGGATCAGGCTTTCCGGCAATGGCGAAGCGGGCCCGCGCGGGGCGCCCCCCGGCGATCTCTACATTTTTATCCATATCAGGCCGCACGACATCTTCCGGCGCGAAGGCACGACGCTGGCGACGCAGGTCCCGATCAGCTTCACGACCGCGGCATTGGGAGGAGCGATCGAGATCCCCAACCTGGATGGCGATACCGTGACGATCGACATCCCCGCAGGAATCCAGTCGGGCAGGCAATTGCGCCAGCGCGGGGCGGGCATGCCCGTGCTCCAGGGGCGTGGGCGCGGCGATCTCGTGGTCGAGATCGTGGTGGAGACGCCGACGAAGCTGAGTAAGGAGCAACGCGGCCTGCTCGAGCAGTTCCGAGATACCGAGACGGGGGACGAATGCCCGCGGAGCCGCGGTTTCTTCGACAAGTTGAAGAGCGCGATCGGCGGCTAGGAGAGCCGCTCGAGGACCTCGCGGCGGATTTGCCCGAGCAGACCGGGTTCGCAGGTCAGCCGTCCTTCTTCCTCGTCGAGGATGGCCAGGAAGGCATCCCGCTTGAAGGCGCGAATGCTGGCGTCGTCCTGCCCTTCCTCGACGGTCGAGAAGACCAGATCGACCATCCGCTCCGCACCATGCAGGCGGCCCCACAGATAATCGTTTTCGCGATAGGCGCGGCTGAAGAAGGCCCCGAAATTGTAGAACTCGGTCCCGCGCAACGTCGCCCTGGTTCCGCCCTCGCGGATCGATCGTGCATCGTCCGGACTGATGCGATCGACCTTCACCGGGTCGAACTCGCTAAGCCCTTCGTTGCGCAGCAGCGGCAGGGTGGCGACGTCGTAGAAGGGAAAGCCGAGATAGGTCAGCAGCATCCTACGGCGCAGGTTCTGCGGCATCTGCTGCAGCGCTTCGGCGAACAGTCGCTCAGCCTGTTCGTCCACCTGGGGCAGAAGCCGGCGTTCGCCGAGCAGGTCCAGGACGGTACCCGGATCTGCCAATATGTCGGCGCTCGCTTCTGCGAATTCGGGACCGAGCACGGTGAGCCCCTCGCGCTCGAAATACATTGCGAGGATCTCGTAAATGGTCTCGCGCGCCGCATCGAGAGCATCCTCGCCGATCTCCGGATCTGCCTCCCAGTCTCGCGCCAGCCTGCGCAGCAGCAATCTCAAGCGCCGGATCCGGAAACCGATGTCGTGCGTGCGGAAGAAGGCGATCGCCTCCGCATGCGCGCCGCCGCTTGGGGCCGAGAGACTCTCGAGACCGCGCCGCGCCAGTTCCTCGCGTAGCACGGCCTCTATCTGCGAATCATCGGGTAGGCCGAGCTGCGGAGCGGCCAGATGGGCCAGCCTGGCCAAGCGATTGACAATCCCCGCCAGCTTAACTTGGGCATAGGACTGAAAGGCGTAGCCGGCGCGTTCGGCTGCCGCCTGCTGCGCCTTGCGCCGCCAGGCTTCGAGCCGCTTGGGCGTCGGCTTGTCCAGGAATAGCGTGCGGCCGAACAGCTTGTCGACCGCGTCTTCCACCTCGGGCCGGAGCCCCTGGACGATCCGGCGAAGGCGCATGGCCTCGCGGCTTTGCTGTTCGAGCAGCTCGAGGTTGTCCCGAATTGGCTGCTCGCGCGGGATCGTGCTGAGCGAGCCGAATATGGCGGCGAAAAAACCTACGGGGCCTTCATCCTTCCCGTCCGGCGATCCGTAGCGATCGGGGCGCGGATCGATATAGATGAAACGCCGATCGACCTCGCGCTGGGCGGGGCGGCCCTGCAGCGCTTCCATCGCTCCCTCGAACGGTTTGTTCACCAGCACCGAACCGTCGACCAATGAGACACTCTCGACCGTCTCCTGACGCAAGTGATTGGGCATGATCCGCTGCAGGAACTCGTCGCGTTCGGGCCAGTCGTGGTGATCGCGCTCGGCGAGCCGGTCGATTTCCTTCAGCTGCAGCGGGGGGAAGGCTCCGGGAAAGCTCGCCGTCGCCCGGGCTGCGAAGGCCAGTTCGAGCGGATTGGCCAGCGGCACTCCCGCAACGCCGGGAGTCCGCGAGCGGAAGAAGATCGGCATGCGATGTTCGCTTTCCTCGACCACCGGCGGACTGTTGAGCCGCAGAAGGGAAAGATAGCCGTGAAAATCTGTTGCGGTGACGTACAGGTCGAGCGGGTGCCCCGGCGGAAGCAGCGGATCTTCCGTGGGAGAGGCTTGCATTGCCAGGAAGGCGTTCTCGAGCAGATTGGAAAACCCGATGCCCGAGAACGGGGGCTCGAACCAACGCCCGCGGATAAAGGCGGAGACCTTGGCGCGAACTTCCTCGCGCGTTTCGAGCGCGACGCTTTCGGACACTGCATTGCCCGGCCTGCTCAGCAACCAGGATACGACGGGCTGGGCCCAGAACTTGGCGAAACGCCACAGGGGCCGGGCGTCGGGATCGACCAGCCTGTCGACATCGGCATTTTCGAGCCACAGCTCGGTGAGCGGCTCCAGCGACTGGCCTGAGTGGATCGCTTGGGCGAGAAAGACCGCGTTGATCCCGCCGGCGCTGGCGCCGGTGAGGATGTCCGGCAAAACCCGCACACGCAGGCCGTCCTCTCGCTGAATGTGTTCCAGCATTGAGCGGTAAACGCCGCGGACACCGCGCTCCTCCGTGGTTTCGCCCTTGAGAAAATCCCGGCTTGCGCGCGCGAGGTGCCACAATTCCTTGGTGACCCCGTGCATATAGACCGCCAGGCTGACCCCGCCGTAGCAGACCAGTGCAATCCGGAGTTCCTTTTGCCGCATGAGTGGACAGTGGCGGAGCGCCCGAGGGAAGGCAATTGCGTTCCTCAAATGTTCTGTTAGAAACTGCGCCATGGCCAAGCCCAAACGCCGCTATGTCTGCCAGGCCTGCGGCAGCGTCGCCCATCGCTGGCAGGGCCAATGCGCCGATTGCGCGGAATGGAACACGCTGGTCGAAGATGCGCCGACGACGGTGTTTTCGCAGAAGCACGACCTGTCGAGCGGCGGTAAAACGGTAGAATTCGTATCGCTCGACAAGCCCGGTGAGATACCCCAACGGCAAAAAACCGGCCTGGACGAGTTCGA
>JBBSMH010000032.1:0-11896 GCA_038233275.1 Sphingomonadales bacterium
CGCGCACGCTGCAGATGGCGATGACGGGGTTGCGCGAGCTATCGACGATCCAGACGCCCCCGATCGACCGGCTCGCGGTGCGCACCTATGTCATGGAATGGGACGAAATGGTGATGCGCGAGGCGTTGCTGCGCGAACACCATCGCGGCGGGCAGAGCTTCATCGTGGTTCCGCGTATCTCCGACATGGGAGCGCTGGAGGAATGGCTGCGTGAAAACGTGCCCGAGGTAAAACCGGTCTCCGCACACGGCCAGATGGGCGCGGCGGAAATCGAGCAACGGATGAGCGCTTTCTACGAGGGCAAATACGACGTGCTGCTTTCGACCACCATCGTCGAAAGCGGGCTCGACCTGCCCAACGCCAACACGATGATCATCCATCGCGCCGACCGCTTCGGGCTCGCCCAGCTTTACCAGCTGCGCGGCCGCGTGGGCCGTGCGAAACTGCGGGCCTACGCCTATCTGACCTATCCGGCCGACACGCAGCTATCCGAAATCGCAGAGAAGCGCCTAAAGGTGCTCAGCGATCTCGACAGCCTGGGCGCCGGGTTCCAGCTGGCGAGCCATGATCTCGACATACGCGGGGCAGGCAATCTGCTGGGCGACGAGCAATCCGGCCATATCAAGGAAGTGGGCTTCGAACTCTATCAGTCGATGCTGGAGGATGCGATCCTGGCACTCAAGGCGGGTGAAATGGGTCTGGAGGCCAAGCCCGACAAGATAAGCCCGCAGATCACCGTCGATGCGCCGATTATGATCCCCGAGGATTACGTTCCCGATCTCGCAGTACGGATGGCGCTCTACCGCCGGCTCAACAATGCGGCCGACAAAGCCGAGATCGAGGCGCTCGCAGCAGAGATGATCGACCGATTCGGCGATCTGCCGCCCGCGACGGCTAATCTCATCCGCCTGATCGAGATCAAGCATCAGGCGATCGCCGCGAATATCGCGAAGATCGATGTCGGCGATGCCGGAACCCTTGTGACCTTCCACAAGGACAGTTTCCCGGATCCGGCGGGGCTGCTTGCATACATCGATCGCCTGAAGGGTACGGCCCGGCTGCGTCCGGACATGAAGCTGGTGATCAGCCGCGCCTGGACCAGTCCGGAAAGCCGCCTCAACGGTCTGTTCCAATTGACCAAGGGGCTCAGCGGTGTTGTGAAAAAGTCCGACAAGCGCGAGCGCGAACCGGCGTAATTACTCCGCAGAAAGGCGGGCGAATTCCTCGGAGGTGACCGGCTCCGAGCGCAGAAAGCCCTGATAGGTTGCGCAGCCTTCGCGCGTGACGATCTCGAGCTGCGCCTCGTTCTCGATCCCTTCAGCCACCACCTTTAGGTCGAGCGCCCTGGCCATCGCCAAGATTGCGCGGAAAACCGCCAGATCGCGCGGCTCCTCCACGATCCCCTCGACCATCGAATGGTCGAGCTTGATGGCGTCGATCGGCAATATCTTGAGATAGTGGAAATTGCAGAAGCCCGCCCCGAAATCGTCGAGCGCAAGAGAAATGCCGGCTTCGCGAATCGTGCTCAGGACCTCGCTCACTCGCTCGAGTTCGGCGAGGAGCACTTGTTCGGTGATTTCGAGCGTCAGGCTTTCGGGCGAGACACCCGCTTGCGCGACCAGAGCCAGGAAATCGCGGGCGAAACTGCCTGCGGCCAGATCGGCGGGCGTGACATTGATGGACAGCCTCAGGCCTTCGCGCCAGCGGGCAGCGGCCTCGAGCGCGCGTTTGGCAACGTGTCGCGAAAGCTGCGCCACGTGATCGGCCCGCTCGGCAATCGTGAACAGCGTTCCCGCGCCAACTCGCCCCAGCTGGGGGTGCTGCCAGCGCGCCAGCGCTTCCGCGCCCACCAGGCGATCTTCACCGCAGCTGTATTGCGGCTGAAACAGGATCTGGATCTCATCGCTGTCGATCGCGCTTAGCAGATCCGCTTCGAGCTGGTGATGCGTTAACCCCGATTGCGCCAATTCCCCACTGGTCCACGCCAGACGCTTGCCGGGCACTTTGACCAGGCGACGAAGACCTTCAGCGAGATGATCGAGCATGGCGTCGGGCGTGTCGCCCTCCGTCGCCCGCAACAGGACGAGACGGGGCGAGAGGCGAACCGAAGCCCCCATATCCGGGCTGCTGATCGGGGTAGCGATGGCATCGGCCAGCGCCTCTCCCAGCCACTGCCAGCGTTCCCTGCTGCATTCCTCGCGCGCGGCCAGCAGAAAGGATCCGCCGGAGACGCGCGCTGCCTGCCACACGCCGCTCTCCAGCTCATCGGCAGCGAAATGACGAATGCGCTGCGCCACTTCGACCAGGGCGCCATCTCCGGCTGTCTCGCCAAAAGCCACATTCACCGTTTCGATCCGTCCAAGCGAGATCAGCATCAGATGCATCGGGCAGGCGTTCTCGGTGCCACGCCATTCGAGCTGCCAGCGCGCCATGGTGCTGCGGACGTGACCGATATCCGCCAGCCCGGTCAGGGGATCGCGAGTTTCTTCCGATGCGGGTTCGGCAAGGCTGGCCATCGCTCTCCCCTAGCGCGCTCTGAGCGAAACTATGGCAGAATTTCGCCCGCGTTGCCAAATGGCACGCAGCGCCATAAGAAATCGGCCTGCGCAATACGTCCGCGCAGCACTGCGGCAAGGGGGTTCACGAGAGGTCATGCCAGGATTCGAAAAGCTGGCCTTGCTCGTATCCGATAGTGAGGACGCCCAGGCTGCTGCGCCCGAATTCGAAGAAGCCCACGATTGGGTTTCCGAAGAGGAAGCCGATGCTCTGGTCGTCCTCGGCGGCGACGGCTCGATGCTGCAAACGCTGCATGCCATGCTCGACAGCGGGCGGATCAAGCCGGTTTACGGCGTTAACCTCGGCACCGTCGGATTCCTGATGAACAGGAACCGGAAGCCGGAAGGTCTGATCAAGCGCATCGCCCGCGCCCGGTCGCTCGCGATCGCACCGCTGGCCATGACGGCCATCACGCAGGACGGTGCACGGCACCGGCATTGCGCCATCAACGAAGTCTCGCTGCTGCGTGAGACACGCCAGACTGCGAAGATAGAGGTCTCGGTGGACGACAAGGTTCGGATACCGGAGCTGGTCTGCGATGGGGTGATGGTGGCGACGCCCGCCGGCTCGACGGCCTACAATCTCTCCGCACACGGACCGATACTGCCCCTCGATTCGAACCTCCTGGCCCTGACGCCGATCAGCCCTTTTCGCCCTCGCCGCTGGCGTGGCGCGATCCTGCCCGACCGGAGCCGAATCGGTTTCCGCGTTCAGGAACCGCTCAAACGTCCGGTCTCGGTCGTGGCGGACCAGAAGGAAGTGCGCGATGTGGCGGAGGTCTCGCTCGTCATAGCGCGCGAGCAGGAACTGACGCTGTTGTTCGATCCAGGCCATGCACTCGACGAACGTATCGTCGCCGAACAATTTCTCGCCTGACCGACAAGCCTCCGCGTCGACGAAAAACCTTTCATGGCCGCTTGCCAAATCCTTGCCTCCTCCATATAGGCCCACACCTGCCGTTCGCGGCTGCTCCCCGATAGCTCAGCGGTAGAGTAGGTGACTGTTAATCACTTGGTCGTTGGTTCGAATCCAACTCGGGGAGCCATCTCTTTTCAAAACTGATAAATGTGGCGGCGGTGTCATCCGCACTGTCTTATCCGGTTTGGAAACCCGCATACGGGGGTGAGAATATTGGGACAGAAACCACGGGGGCTGCCGCGCTCCGAGATTGCATGTGACGGGCGTGTGCGCACCCAGAGCGGGCGGAGCGGCCAAGCGACCCTATACGATGTATCGCTGGAAGGATGCTCCTTTCATGATCGCAACCGCATTACGTCCGAAGGACAGCATGTGAAGATCTGGTTCGCGAACGTTGGACCGTTCGCCGGCACCGTCAGGTGGTGGAGGGACGGTGCCGCGGGGATAGAGTTCGACAGACCGCTCTACACTCCCGTTTTCGAACACCTGCGAGACTCGCTGAAATGGAACGAGGCCACGCAAGGCCGGAGAAGCGGACCACGGCCTAAAGGGTAGTTTGCCGGCCGACCCAGACCGTCGGCACCGCGGCAAGCCAGCGCATCCAGGTCCGCGGCGATCTGTTCACCGAAACCGACGCTCGCTTGGAACAGCGCGGTAACCAGGAACGCAAGCGCGAGTCAGATCACCGTTCAGGCCGACCAGCCAGGACTACGCGTGCGCGCCGATCGCCCCGTGGCAATGTTTGTACTTGCTGCCCGATCCGCATGGGCACGGCGCATTGCGGCTGATGTCCATCCCGGCATAGGGGTTTTCGCCTGCCGCCCCACCGCGCCCGGAAGCAGCCCTCGGGCTGCCGGCGAGACCCCCGAACAGTTCCGGTCGCTGCGCAGATCCGTCGCCATCGTCGGAATTGTCGAGCCCTGTGAGCGGGTCGATATGGCCGGTCAGGAAATCGGGCAGGCCGGCCAGCAGTTCCGGCGAAACCGGCTGCGGTTGGGCCTCGACGATTTCCATCTTCAGCAGGTCCCCGGTCACGTCCTCGCGCAATTGGTCCAGCATCCGCTCGAACAGGCCGAAGGCTTCCTGCTTGTACTCGTTGATTGGCTGCTTCTGGGCGTGTGCACGCAGCCACACTACCTGGCGCAGCGCGTCAAGCGTCGCAAGGTGTTCTTTCCAGTGGTAGTCGAGCTTCTGTAGCAGCAAGCTCTTTTCGAACGAGCGCCAGCGCTGCTGATCGGCCTTGGCAATGGTCTCTTCCATCCTGGCGTCGGCCTCGGCGCGAATGCGTTCCTCGATGATCTCGGGCTCGAGTGTGTGTTCTTCCATCCATTTTTCGAGCGGGGGCGTAAGCCCCAGCACTTCCTCGACGCGGGTCTTGAGCCCCTCGATGTTCCACTGCTCGGGATAGGAACCGGGAGGGCAGGCTTCGGCAACCAGCGAGTTGATCGCATCGTGGCGCATGTCGACCACGACATCGTCGACCGTCTCGGAATCCATGATTTCCGCGCGTTGCTCGTAGATGACCTTACGCTGGTCGTTCATCACATCGTCGTATTGAACGACCTGCTTGCGCATCTCGTAATTGCGCGCCTCGACCTTCTTCTGCGCAGTTTCGATGGCCTTGGAGAGCCATTTGGAGCCGATCGCCTCGCCATCCTCCAGGTTGGAGTTCATCATCTTGGCGAACAGCGTGTCGGGTCCGAAAATGCGCAGCAGATCGTCCTCCAGGCAGAGGTAGAACCTCGACAGTCCGGGATCCCCCTGGCGCCCCGAACGCCCGCGCAACTGATTATCGATCCGCCGGCTCTCATGGCGTTCGGTTCCGAGGACGAACAAGCCGCCTGCCTCGAGCACCTTGCGCTTTTCCTCGGCGACCTCGGCCTTGATCCGTTCGATCTCCATGTCCCGCTTGGGGCCCGGCTCCATCTCGCCGAGCTCGTCGTCGATCCGGAATTCGACATTGCCACCCAGCTGGATGTCGGTGCCGCGCCCCGCCATGTTGGTGGCGATAGTCACCGCGCCGATGCGGCCCGCCTGCGCCACGATACGCGCTTCACGCTCGTGCTGCCGGGCGTTGAGCACCTCGTGCTTCACCCCCTCCTGGTCGAGGAACTTGCTCAGCAGCTCCGATTTCTCGATCGACACCGTGCCGACGAGCACCGGCTGGCCGATCTTGCTCTTCTCGGCGATGGCCTTTGCGATGGCCTGAAACTTGTCCACCGTGTTCTTGAAGAACTGGTCGTCCTCGTCGATCCGCTGAACGGGCACGTTGGTCGGGATTTCGGCGACGTTGAGCTTGTAGATGTCCCAGAACTCTGCCGCCTCGGTGGCTGCGGTGCCGGTCATGCCGGCGAGCTTGGGATACATGCGGAAATAGTTCTGGAAGGTGATCGAGGCCATGGTCTGGTTTTCGGGCTCGATCTTGACGCCCTCCTTGGCCTCGGCTGCCTGATGCAAGCCGTTCGACCAGCGGCGCCCCTCCATCATGCGTCCGGTGAATTCGTCGATGATGACGACCTTGTCGTCCTTGACGATGTAGTCGGTGTCCTTCTTGAACATGTGGACCGCGCGCAGTGCCTGGTCGAGATGGTGGACCACCTGGGTGTTCTCGACATCGTAGAGATTGTCGGTTTCGAGCAGGCCCTTGTCCGCGAGGATTTTCTCGACCTCGTCGATGCCCTCCTCGGTCAGCTGGATGTTGCGGGTTTTCTCGTCCTTCTCGTACCAGTCCTCGGGGATTTCCTTCACCACCTCGTCGAGCGCGACGTAGAGATCGGATTTGTCTTCGGTGGGGCCCGAGATGATCAACGGTGTGCGCGCCTCGTCGATCAGGATCGAGTCCACCTCGTCGACGATCGCGTAGTTGAACGGGCGCTGCACCATCTGCGCGCGCTCGTGCTTCATGTTGTCGCGCAGATAGTCGAAGCCGAATTCGTTATTGGTCCCGTAGGTGATGTCGGCGTTGTAGGCATCGCGCCGCTCGAACTCGTTGAGGTTGGGCACGATCACGCCGGTGGTCAGGCCCAGGAAGCGGTAGATCTGGCCCATCCACTCGGCATCGCGGCGGGCGAGATAATCGTTGACGGTGATGACGTGGACGCCCTTGCCCTCGATCGCGTTCAGATAGGTCGCAAGCGTGGCGACCAGCGTCTTGCCCTCGCCAGTCCGCATTTCAGCAATCTCGCCGCGATGGAGCACCACGCCGCCGATCAGCTGCACATCGAAGTGGCGCATGCCGAGCACGCGGACGGATGCCTCGCGCACGGAGGCGAAGGCTTCGGGAAGGATATCGTCGAGCGTCTTGCCCTCTTCGAGCTGGCGGCGGAACTTGTCGGTCTGCGCGGTCAGCTCTTCGTCGCTCAAAGCCTGGATTTGCGGTTCCAGCGAATTAACCTGGTTCACGATTTTGCCCATCGACGCGACATAACGATCGTTGGACGAGCCGAAGATGGACTTCATAATGGTCTGAAACATGGGGTGCGGCCTTGCGGTCTGGAATTCGGAGGAACGGGTCTGATAACGCGGGCCGCACACCGCAATCGGTGCCGGCCTCAGCTAAAATACTGGAACGAGAAACGCGCTGCTATTCGAGCGCGCGGTCAGGGCCCAACTGGACCGTAGGCACGTAGATCCGGATTGTCCGCGACTCTTCGCACGGCCGAATCTGTTCGCCCCGAGCGCGCTGCTTGCGCTGTTGCTCGCGGCAAGGGCTGGGTTGCTCTGCGCTATCTCGATCGCCGGCGTCGTTCAATTCGACCTGGGCGCCCGCCAACTCACCGAACATTGCCTGTGCCGGAGCGCCGGCAGCGGCAAGGCCGGTGAGAAGCACAAGGCAGGCGAGCAGTCGGCGGATCATCGCAGGCGATATATGCGCAATCATCACGGAAATCCAGCGCATAGAAGCACGTTTACCCCCGCCTGAGGTGCGATTAGGGAGCCACAATGGACTTGTCCCCTTCTCCTCTGGCCCGGCCCTTTCCTCAGATGCCGGAGATTTCCGGCGTGACGAGGCGCACAGCACGGGCCCGTTACAAGGACTGGGACCGGGCGGATCTGACACTGGTGGGGTTCACGCAAGGAACATCCGTCGCTGGCGTTTTCACGCAAAGCGCCTGCGCCTCGAGCGAGGTGGAGTTGGGCCGGGACCAAGTCAAGCTCGGTCACGCCCGGGCGCTGGTGGTGAACGCTGGCAATTCCAACGCCTTTACCGGCCAAGCCGGGCGTCAGGCTGTCGAAGCAATCATGGCCCAGCTTGCCGTGCAACTCCAATGCAAGCCGAGCGATGTGTTCGTCTCATCGACCGGCGTGATCGGAGTTCCCCTGCCTCAGGACAAGGCGCGCGCGGGCATCGGCGCGGCTCTGGACGCGGAGCCCTGCAGCTGGGAAGAGGCGGCGCGGGCGATCGGCACCACCGACACCTTCCCCAAGGGTGCGACCGCGAGCGCGATGGTGGGCGAAACGCGCGTCGAACTGGCCGGAATCATTAAAGGCAGCGGCATGGTCGCGCCCGATATGGCCACCATGCTGGGCTATGTGTTCACGGACGCGGCCCTTAATCCGCTATTCCTGCAGGAAATGCTGGAGAAGGCGAACGGCGAGACCTTTTCCTGCATCACCGTCGATGGCGATACCTCCACCAGCGACACGGTGCTGGCTTTCGCAACCGGAAAGGCGGGGAACGCTTGCCTGGAGGGCTGGGACAGCGCCGGGGCCGACGCATTTTACGCCGCGCTCCTCTCGGTGTGCCGCGATCTGGCCCAGCTTGTCGTCCGCGACGGAGAGGGAGCCAGCAAGTTCATCACGGTTGTGATTACCGGTGCATCGTCGGACGACAGCGCGCGCCGCATCGGCCTGGCCATCGCGAATTCTCCGCTGGTTAAAACCGCCATCGCGGGCGAAGACGCCAATTGGGGCCGCGTGGTCATGGCCGTGGGCAAGGCGGGCGAGCCGGCGGACAGGGACAGGCTTTCGATCGGGTTCGGGGGTGTCTGGGCGGCGCGCGAGGGTCAGCCGCTGGCGGATTACGAGGAGACGCCAGTAGCTGCGCACCTCGCCGGGAAGGAGGTCGACATCCAAGTCGATCTCGGCATCGGCAATGGCCGCGCGACGATCTGGACCTGCGATCTCACACACGGATATATCTCGATCAATGCCGATTACCGCTCGTGAACGGGTTGGACGCGCAGGTTGCCGCGCTGCTGCGCCAGGTTGCACACGAGGCGGTAATGCCACGCTACCGCAACCTCCGCGACAGCGAGATCATCGAAAAGGCCACCGACGATCTGGTCACCGTTGCCGATCGCGAAGCCGAAAAGATGCTGAGCGAGGGTCTGGCGGACATCATGCCCCAAGCAGCGGTGGTGGGGGAAGAAGCGGCTTTTGCAGACGCAACGGTGCTCAAGAGGTTATCCGGGCTTTGCTGGATCATCGATCCGATCGACGGGACGAGCAATTTCGCGAGCGGCAGCGGGCACTTCGCGCTGATGGTGGCGCTGGCGGAAGCCGGCGAGGCGCAGGCGGGCTGGATATACGATCCGCGGCGCGGCAGGATGTGCACTGCGACGCGTGGCGCCGGGGCTCATATCGCTGGCGAACGGTTCCAGTCCCGCCCGTCGGGCCACGCCCCGCCAACGCTCGCTGCCATGACCAGATACATGACGTCGGGACAGCGGAGTGTTTTCGAGCGTGAAATTGCGCCGCGCTACACGCTGGTTTCCGCTCCAGGGTGCGCGGCCGAGCAATATCCGCTGACCGCGTTCGGCGAGCATGATATCGCGATCTATGAGCGCACGCTCGCCTGGGACCATGCGGCAGGCGCATTGTTCCTCAACGAGGCGGGCGGCAAATGCGCGCGGCAGGATGGCAGCGCCTATCGGGTCGATAGCGACCGGAAGGGGATGATCGCCGCGGCCACACCACCCATTTGGGAGGAGTTCGTCAGCCGCCTCGATCGCTCAGGCTATCGGCCCGGGGATTAGAGTTCGCTTTCGAGCCACTGCCTGAGCTGGCTCTTGGGCGCGGCGCCGGTGAGTTCTGCAGTTTTCTGACCGTTCTTGTACAGCGCCAGATAGGGAATCCCGCGAATACCCAACGATCCCGGCGTGTCGGGATTGTCAACGATGTCCATCTTGGCGATCGTCACTCGGTCGGCCAGTTCCTCGCTGATTTCCTCGAGCGCCGGCGCGATCATCTTGCACGGTCCGCACCAATCGGCCCAGAAATCCACCAGCACCGGCTTGTCCGCTTCGAGCACATCGGACTTGAAGCTGGCATCGGTGACGTTGACAGTGGCCATTGGTATTCTCCTGCTTGTGTTCGCGCCCGATCTGGAGCGGGCGTCTCGCTTACTCAACGGGCGGGAGCAAAAAGCTTTCCTGCGCCTCCTCGAAGCGAGCCTTGTATTGTTCGATCAGCTCGGAAGGCAAGACGATCAGCTGGGGCGTCTGGGTATAGAGCACCGCTGCCTCGACCTCGCGGCCGGGATAGATTTTCTGCAACGCCGCGACATAGGCCGCCATCTGTCTCAGCGTACTGCCGGGGACCTGCTCGAGCGAGAACGGCGGGCGGCGCGCCGTCTTGAAATCGACCACCCGCACCTTTTCCGGGGTGACCAGCAGGCGGTCGGCAATCCCCGCCACGACCCGGCCTTCGACCGTGGCGGCCAGCGGCACTTCGGCCAGTGCGTTCGGCTCGAATGTGTCGCCGAAGCTCCCAGTTGTTAGAACCGCAAGCGAGCGCTCGAGTAATTCCTCGCGGTCTCCTTCGGGGAGTTCGGGCGCATGCTTGCCCAGCCATTGCCGCCCGAGCGCTTCCCTGCGCTCCGGCCCGATCTGGGGCAGCCGCTCGAGCAGGGCGTGGATCAGCACGCCCCGCTGCGCGGCCTTCGCCGAATGTCCGGGACGGAGCGGAGGGTCGCTGCCCTCCTCCTCGCCGAGACCGGAGGGCGCAAGCGGACGTGGAGGGCGCGCTTCCGGCCTGACCGGGCTCGTCGCCCAGCCGGGGAGATCGGTGGAAACCGAATCCTGCTTCCCAGGAGCATCGGCAAAGACCGGGGTCAACGCGCCCCATTGCCAGCGCGAACCCCACAGATCGTCTTCCAAAGGGTCACTTTCGAACAGCGGTTTCAGCCGTGCATACCAGCTATCCTCGTGCGGGCCGCCGCGGGACACGTCGCGCGGACCCAGGGAGCCGCCCATGAACAAGGCTTCCTCCGCCCGGGTCATGGCGACATAGAGCAGGCGCCAATGTTCCTGCATTTCGGCCGCTGCCGCGACTTCCTCCGCCACACGCAGCGGACCGACCTTCTGCTCCTTGGTCAAATCGGGAATCGGCACGAGATGGGTAGCGTCGCCTCCCCGGGCCCGATCCTCGAGTTCCAGGTCTCCCGGCGAATCCGGCCCGATCGCGGCATCCGCCAGGATCACTATCGGCGCCTGCAACCCCTTCGACCCATGCACCGTCATCACACGCACCTGGTCCCGGCTCTCGCCGCCCTCACGCTTGATCTCCCCTTCGCCTGCATCGAACCAGCGGATGAAGCCCTGGATGCTGGCAATATGACCCGATCCGTAGGCGATGGCGGCATTAAGCAGTTCGTCGATCGGATCATTCGCCTCGCGGCCCAGCCGCGCCACCAGCCGCCGCCGCCCGTCCATCGGCCCGACGAGGATCCAGCGGAGCAGTTGCTCGGGGCTGTCGAAATCGGCGCGGCGAAGTATTTCGCGAAGGACATCGAGAGTTTCGAGGACGCGCGGATGTCTGTTCTTGCGCAGATGCTCCCAGAGCCGAACGCCTTTTTCGCGGTAACCGCGCTCGAGCAATTCCTCCTGGCTCCACCCGATCAGCGGAGAGACCAGCAGGCAGGCAAGCGTCAGATCGTCGAGCGGCTGCGCCGCGAACCGAAGCGCCGCCATCAAATCCTGCACCGCGAGGGGATTGCCCAGCCGCAACCGGTCGACGCCGGCAACGGGCACACCATGACGATAGAGACGCGCGACGATCAACGCCGCGAGCTCGCGGCGTTTGCGAACCAATATCATGACGTCGCCAGGACCGGCGCGCCGCGGATGCTTGCCCTTCACCAGCGGAAAACCGCGCTCCATCCAACGTTTGACCTGCATCGCAATGCGGTCGGCAAGCTTGCGGTCGTGCCGTGCCAGCCAGCTTTCATCGGTTTCGCCTTCCTCCATCCCGCTGTCGGCATGGATCGTGTTCCACAGCGTTACAAGGCCCGGGCGCTGCTGTCCCTCATGCGGCTCCGCATCGCCATCAAGCCCGAGCTCTCTGGAGCCGATGACGTCAATCGCCCGGTCCACGAAATCGAGCACATTGTCGGCGGTCCGGAAGCTCTGGCCGAGAGCATATTCGCGCAGATAACGTGGGTCCGGGCCCACGCGCGCTTCCGCCGCCGCATCGGCGGTGC
>JBBSMH010000033.1:0-11858 GCA_038233275.1 Sphingomonadales bacterium
ATATTGCTCGACCTTACTGCCGCGCGCGCCGAGCATCGCCGGGTTTCGGTGAGTTCGCTATGCATCGCCGCCAATGTGCCCGCGACCACCGCGCTGCGCTGGATTTCGCAGATGGTCGAGAGCCGGTTGCTGGTGCGGGTGCAGGACGAGGCGGACAAGCGCCGCGCCTTCATCGAATTGGCCGATGAGACGGCCGACGCGATGGCGCATTATTTCGATGCTCTGGGGACCGAAGTCGCGCATCTGGCCTGAGACGGATCAGAGCTGGGCGCGGCGCAGAACCACCGTCAGTCCTTCGCCTGGGTCATCGGTCGCCTCGCCGATCACCTTGCGCATTGCATCGGCGCGGGCCCGGTGGAGGATCGCCCCGGCAATACCGGGCTCGTGAATGACCCGGTCGGCGCGGCCGAGCAACCGTGCCTGCCGCAGGGTGAGATCGTCCGGATCGTCGCTGGTAAGGGCGATCTCGATGGTCGCGGTCGCCCCATCATCCTCGGAAGCCAGCCGATCGACATCGACGCATTCCGCGCTTCTTTCTCGAAAAGGGTCGAGCGCGCCTCTTTCCTGGAGCGCGAGATCGAGAGCGCGTCGCCGGTCGTCGGGATCGGGAAAGCGCGTCTGCAAATCGCCTCGCGCGGCGAACAGGGCCTTGGCGAGCTTTCCAAGCGTTTGCGGCAGGATCGCCTCGAAACGCAGGCGAAGATGCTTGGCGAGCGCCGCCGAAGCGCCGCCGGTGCTCACCGCGACCAGCACCGGATCGCGGTCGAGCACGCTGGGCAGGGTGAAATCGCACAGGTCGGGGCGGTCGGCGACATTGACCAGCAGCCCGGCGCGCTTGAGTCGGAGCGCGGCCTTGCGCGCCTCGCTGTCGTCTTCCAGCGCGACAAAACCGATCCGTGCCCCATGCGCTTCGGCTTCACTCACCGCCAGCCCTCCCGCACGCGCAATCAGGCGGCGCTTTGCGTCGGCCATTGCACCTTCGCCGACTACCACAACCCAGCTCCCGGCAATCCGGTGAAAAAGCGGCAGGGAGTGCATTTATCTCAACCAGTCCGGCACCGTCTCGGCATCCATGATCGCCCCCGCCTCGATCCGGTCGGCGACGACGGCGAACTTCTCCCCATCGACCAGCACCTCGGGCACGAAGCCGCGAGAATTGTAGCTGCTCGCCATGGTCGCGCCATAGGCGCCCGCCGTGCGGAAAACCGCCAGTTCGCCGGCGGCGACCGTGTCGATCGCGCGGCCGGTGGCGAAGGTGTCTCCCGTTTCGCAGATTGGCCCCACGATATTGGCGGTCATCCGTGTGCCGCCGGGACGAACCGCTCCGAAATCGTGCCAGGCGCCGTACATGGCAGGCCGGGCAAGGTCGTTCATCGCGGCATCGACCACCACGAAGGGATCGCGCAACCCGCGCTTGACCCGGATGACACGTGTCAGGAGTACGCCTGCATTGCCGGCGATCACGCGACCGGGCTCGAAGATCAGGCGGACATCCCAATCCGCCGTCACGCGCGCGACCATTTCACCATATTCGGCGGGCGAGGGCGGGGCGTCTCCGGCTTTGTAGGGCACGCCCAGCCCGCCACCCAGATCGGCGTGAGTGATCGTGTGGCCCCCGGCGCGCAGCCGTGCGATCAAGGCTCCCAGCTTGACGAAGGCTGCTTCGAGCGGGGCAAGATCGGAAAGCTGGCTGCCGATATGCAGTGCGACTCCGCGCAGCCTGAGGCCAGGGCGCGCGGCGAGCCGGGCGAAAATGCCCTCCGCGTAATCGATTGGCACACCGAATTTGTTGTCCGCCTTGCCGGTGGAAATCTTGTCGTGCGTGCCGGCATCGACATCTGGGTTCACCCGTAGCGCGCACCGCGCCTCGATTCCGCGCGCGGCGGCAATTTCGGCCAGCTCCTCGCCTTCCTCCTCGCTCTCGATATTGAATTGCCCGATTCTCGCATCGAGCGCCGCGGCCATTTCCTCGCGAGTCTTGCCTACCCCCGAGAACACGATCTTCTCCGGCGCCATCCCCGCCCCGAGCGCGCGTTGCATCTCGCCGCCCGAGACGACATCCGCGCCATATCCCTGCCGCTCGAGCACCTTGAGCACGGCGAGGTTGGGATTGGCCTTGATGGCGAAGGCGATCAGCGGCGCGCCATCGGACCCTGCGCTCGCCACCGCTTCGCGAAACACTCTCGCATGCCGCTCCAGCGTCGCGCGCGAATAGACATAGACGGGCGTTCCCACCGCTTCCGCTATTGCGGGCAGCGGCACGTCCTCGACATACAGGACACCGTTGCGAAGCTGAAAATGGTCCATCGGCGGCCCCTTGCCGTGCGAGTCAGCTCAAGTCGAGCAACACTTGCTTGGGCCGGGGCAAGCTATTCGGGCGGCAGGTCGAAGGGATCGTCCTCGCGTTCTTCCGAGCGCTTGCGCAATTCAACGCTGCGCTCGGGCGCGGCGAGCGTATCGAGGTCGAGCAGCTCGTCCCCCTCGGGCCGGGCGCTCTCGCCATAGGCTGCGGGCGGAAGGCTCGCGCCGGGGGGCGGCTCGAGCGCGGTCTTCTGCCCACAGGCGGCGAGGGCAATCACGCCCGACAGGGCAAGCACAGTGCGCATCATGTCTCCATGCCGAGGGCCTGGCGCGCCTCGGCCACCCGGGCCCTTACCTGATCGGGCGCGGTCCCGCCATAGGATGCGCGCGAGGCCACCGAGGACTCGACCGACAGGGCATCGAACACCCGCTCGTCGATACGTGCGTCGAAGGCCTGCAAATCCTCCAGCGACAGCGCATCGAGCGCGACGCCGCGCTCTTCCGCGAGCCTCACCGCCGCGCCGGTAATGTGGTGCGCCTCTCGGAAGGGGACGTCCCCCTCGCGCACGAGCCAGTCGGCGAGATCGGTGGCGGTGGCATGGCCCAGCTCCGCCGTCTTCCGCATCCGCGCGGTATCGAAGGTGCTGTCGGCGACCATCCCGGTCATCGCCGCGACCGACAGCGCGAGCAGGCCCGCTGCTTCGAAAACCGGCGGCTTGTCGTCCTGCATGTCCTTCGAATAGGCGAGCGGAAGGCCCTTCATCGTGACCATGAGCGCGGTCGCGCAGCCGATGATCCTCCCGGCATGGCCGCGCACCAGCTCGGCGGCGTCGGGGTTTTTCTTTTGCGGCATGATCGAGCTGCCGGTGCTGAGCGCATCGGGCAGATGCACGAAGCCGAACGGCTGGCTCGCCCACAGGATCATCTCTTCGGCCAGCCGCGAAAGATGCAGCGTACACTGGCTTGCCGCCATAAGGTAATCGAGCGCGAAATCGCGGTCGGACACCGCATCGAGACTGTTGCGGGTCGGGACATCGAAACCGAGCGCGTCGGCCGTGGCCTGCCGGTCGATGGGAAAGCCCGTTCCTGCGAGCGCCGCGCTGCCGAGCGGGGACTGGTTCATCCGCGCGCGCGCATCGGCAAACCGCGAACGGTCGCGCGCGATCATCTCGTAATAGGCCATCAGATGGTGGCCGAGTGTCACCGGCTGCGCGGTCTGGAGGTGCGTGAAACCGGGCATGATGCTGTCGGCATGTTCCCCCGCGCGCGTGACCAGCGCTCGCTGCAAGGCGTGCAGCCCTTCGTCGAGCTCGTCGATCGCCTCGCGTACCCACAAACGGAATGCGGTCGCCACCTGGTCGTTGCGGCTGCGCGCGGTGTGGAGGCGTCCGGCGGCCGGACCCACCAGCTCGACGAGCCGCGCCTCGATGGTCATGTGGATGTCTTCCAGGTCCCAATCCTCGGGCACGCCCTCGCGCTCGTACTCGCCGGCGATGGTCTGCAACCCGCTGTCGATGGTCTGGGCATCGGCTTGGCTGACGATCCCCTGCGCCGCGAGCATCGCAATGTGAGCCCGGCTTCCGGCGATATCCTGCTGCCACAGCGTCTTGTCGAAGGGGATCGAGGCGTTGATTTCGCGCATGATCGCGCTAGGCCCGGAAGCGAACCTGCCGCCCCACATGGCATTGGAGCTTGTCGTGTCCCGCTTATCGCTCACTCTCGCAATCGTCCTCGCGCTCGCATTGGGCGCTTGCGATAGGGGAGCGCCCGAACCCGCGCAAGAAAGCGGTGCCGGGGGCCAAGCCGCGCTCGCGGGGGAAATAGACCGCAGCCACGCCGGCGAACTGATGCCGGCAGTCAATCTGGCCCACCCCCAGGGGCGGGTCCTCAACCTTGGCGCGATGCAGGGCACGCCGGTGCTGCTCAATCTGTGGGCGACCTGGTGCGCGCCCTGCGTCACCGAAATGCCGCTGCTCGACGAACTCGCCGCCGATATGGACGGCAATCTGCGCGTGATCACCGCCAGCCAGGATCTGCAGGGCGCACAGCGCGTCGTGCCCTTTTTCGAACAGCACGAATTCTCTCACCTCCAGCCGTGGATGGACCCCGCCAATCAATTGACCGAAGCGCTGGGAGACAATCTGCCGACCAGTGTGCTTTACGATGCCAGCGGGCAGGAGGTCTGGCGCGTCGTCGGCGATCTTGACTGGTCGAGCCCCCAGGCGCGCGCGGCCATAGACGAGGCGCTGCCGGCGTCCGATCCTTAGCAGAGGCGCGGTCCAGCCCGTCGCTATCGCTCTGGTGGGCGGTGACGGGTTCGAACCGCCGACCCTCTCGGTGTAAACGAGATGCTCTACCAGCTGAGCTAACCGCCCCAGGCGAGGTGCGCACATAGCGCGGCCTCCTTGAAAATCAATTGCCGATGCGGGGGCCGCACGGCTAGGCGCTGTCGATGATGACTTCGCGCAAGCTCAAGGTTTTCGCAACCGGCGGGACGATTGCCGGATGGGCGGGATCGGCCACGCGGCACGATTATCGTCCCGGCAAGATCGGGATCGCTCAATATCTGGCGCAAGTCGCCGAACTCGGTCTCGAGACCGAACTTGAAGGCAAGCAGCTTGCCAATATCGGATCGGAGGACATCGGGCCGACAGTCTGGGCCAGGCTGCACGATGAGCTTTCGGCGATGATGGGGGACCCGGACAGTGCGGGTGCCATCGTTACCCATGGCACAGACACGGCGGAGGAGACCGCTTTTCTGCTCGACCTGACGCTGCCCACGACCAAGCCGGTGGTGCTGGTCGGCGCGATGCGGCCGGCGGACGCGGTAGGCTATGACGGGTTGCGCAATTTCGCCAATGCGGTGCGCGTGGCGAGCGACCCGGCAGCGGCCGGGCGCGGAGTGCTGGTGGTGATGGGGGACCGGGTGTTCGCCGCGCGCGACGTGCGCAAGGTCCGCACGCGCGGCACCGATGCGTTCCGCGGTTTTCCCCGCGATTCGATTGGCATGGTGACGCCCAGCGCTCTCGACTGGTTCGGCGCGCCCTGGCGACAGGGCGAGGGCGCGCGGTTCCCATTCACCGCCGATTTGCCCGAAGTTCCGATCCTGACGATCTGGGCCGGGATCACTCCCGAATATGTCGAGCGGATCGTCTCGTCGCGGACGGCGGGGCTCGTGGTTTCGGGGGTGGGCGAAGGCAATATGCCCGATCCGCTCCGCGCGCCGCTGAGGGACCTGGTCGGCCGCGGTATCCCGGTGGTGCGCGCCAGCCGGACCGACGAGGGGCTGGTCGACCGCGAGCCCGAGGACGATGCGAACGGCTTCGTCGCCGCGCGCGCGCTCAACCCGCAAAAGGCGCGGATCCTGTTGCAACTCCTGCTGCAGAGCGGAGTGGGCGATCTGGCCGAGGTCCAGCGGGCTTTCGACCGGGGATGATCAGCCTTCGGGCGTGACCAGATATTTCTCGCCGGTCTTCATCTGGCGATAATCCAGGATCGCCTCTTTCGTCAGCATCCCTTCCAGCGAGACCTTGCGCTTGTAGCTGCTCGCAAAGGTCGTGGTGAGGTTTTCGAGCACGCGCGTACGCATGCGGAGAACCGTTTCCATTCCTGCATTCTGCAGGAAGGGGGTCAGCAGCCAGCCGGACAGAGTCCAGCCGAAGCCGTAGGATGGGGTGAGGATCGTCGGCGAGAAGTCGAGCCGGCCGTAGATGAACATCCGCTTTTGCTGGTTCGAGCCGTAGCGCGAATATTCGCTCATTTTCGAAACCGCGACCTGTTCCATCGCCTTGAAGCAGGTGTCCACCATCTTGCCGCCGCCAATCGGATCGAAGCCGTAGAATGCGCCCGTCGCGTCGATCGCGGCGCGAAATTGCTCCATGAAGTCCTCGTCGGAGGAATTCACGACCCACTCGGCCCCCTGGCCTTTCAGCAGGTCCGCCTGATCTTCCTTGCGCACGATATTGACCAGCTTCATCCCGTCTTCGCGGCAGATGCGGTCGAGCATCAGGCCCAGGTTCGATGCGCCGACGGTGTGGAGAATGGCCTCCTGCCCATCCATTCGCGCGTTCTCTGCGAAGCCGAGCGCGGTCATCGGATTGACGAAGCTGCTCGCGCCCTCTTCCGCCGTATGATCGCCCAGCGGCAGACACATGGTGGCGTCCGCGATGGCGTATTCGGCATAGGCGGAACCGGGAACGCAGGCGACCCGCTGGCCCATCAGCGCCTTGGCCATGTCACTTTCCCCCGTCGCAACCACGGTGCCCGCGCCTTCATTGCCGGCGGGCAGCCGCTGGCCGTGCCGGGCCTTCTGGCCCGAATTGAACGGTTCGGGCATTTTGGCGACCACCTTGCCTGGTGAATATTCGGCGTTCTCGAAATCGGCCGCGCCAGTGAGGATCGCGAGATCGGAAGGGTTGATCGGCGCCGCTTCCATCCTGACCAGCACCTGATTTCCGGTCGGATCGGAAAATTCGCTCTGCGCGATCTCCACCGTCAGGGTCCCGTCGCTTTCGAGCGTGGTGAAAAGCTGCTTGCCGGTGGTGGTCACGTCTCGTTTTCCTCTCCGGGATAGATCGCGCGCACGAAGTAGAGGCCATGGGGCGGGGCATTCAAGCCCAATTCCTGGCGGTCGCGCGCCGCCAGCGCCTTGGCCACCTGCTCTTCGCGCCATCGGCCCATGCCGACCAGCGCAAGGCAGCCGACCATGCTGCGCACCTGGTGATGCAGGAAACTGCGGGCCTCGGCGTGGATGATCACCTGCTCGCCCCATTCGTTTTTGGCGCGCTCCACATCGAGCCGGTCGAGCGTCTTGACCGGATCGCGCGCCTGGCAATGGACCGAACGGAAGGTGGTGAAGTCATGCCGCCCGACCAGCGCCTGTGCCGCCCGATGCATGGCGTCCGCGTCGAGCTCCTGCGGCACTTGCCAGGCGCGGTTCGCCTCGAGCGTCAGCGGCGCGCGCCGGTTGACGATGCGGTAGAGATAGCGGCGGCCGATGCAGGAAAAGCGCGCGTGCCAATCCTCCTCAACCGCTTCGCAATACCTCACCGCGATGGGGTCCGGGCGCAGATGCGCGTTGAGCGCTTCCATCAGGCGGAAAGCGTCGATAGGTTTGGCGATGTCGAGATGGCTGCGCATCGCCAGTGCATGCACGCCGGTGTCGGTGCGCCCCGCGCTGTGCAGGGTAATATCCTCGCCGGTGACGCCTCGCGCCGCTTCTTCGACCGCCTGCTGCACGCTTGGCCCGTGCGCCTGCCGCTGGAGGCCCTGGAAGGGCGTGCCGTCGAATTCTAGCGTGAGAGCGAAGCGGGTCACGTCACGCGCGCGCCCTTGTCGACCCGTTTGCCGCGCAAAAAACTGTCCAGGTCCATCGCGGGCTTGCCCTCGCGCTGAAGGCGAACGGGGCGGATCGCGCCGATTGTACAGGCGATGGTTAGCCGTTCGTCGAGCACTTGTCCCGGCTCGCCTCGGCCATCCACCAGCTGCGCGCGCAGCACCTTCACCCGCTCCCCGCCTGCCCCGGACCCCGATCTGGCGTCCAGTTGAAACCACGCGCCCGGAAAGGGGGAAAGGGCGCGCACCCGGCGTTCGATTTCATCGGCAGGGCAGGACCAGTCGATCCGCGCCTCACCCTTGTCGATCTTGGGCGCGTAGGTCGCCTGCGTATCGTCCTGCGGCACGGCGTGCAGCGCGGGCAGATCGACCAGCGTGCCGACCATCAGCTGCGCGCCCACTTCCGCCAGTTCCTCGGTCAGCTCGCCAGTCGTCTTGTCCTCGATCGGCGTGCGCGCGGTGGCGAGCATCGGGCCGGTATCCAGCCCTGCCTCCATTTTCATGATGGTGATGCCGGTGGTCGGATCGCCCGCCATGATCGCCCGATGGATCGGCGCCGCCCCGCGCCACCGCGGCAGGATCGATGCGTGGACGTTGAGGCAGCCGTGCGTAGGAGCATCGAGCACCGCTTGCGGCAGGATGAGCCCATAGGCCGCCACCACGGCGATGTCCGCCTCCAGCGCCGCGAACTGCTCCTGCTCCTTTTGCGATTTGAGCGATTTGGGCGTGCGCACCTCGATCCCGAAATGCTCGGCGAGCTTCTGAACAGGTGAGAGCGTCAGTTCGCGTCCGCGCCGCCCCCCGGGGCGAGGAGGCTGCGTATAGACGCACACCACCTCATGCGCCGCATCGACTAGCGCCTGGAGCGTCGGCACGGCGAATTCGGGCGTTCCCATGAAGATGATGCGCATGAAGTTTCGCGTGGCCTTTCGTGCTCGCGTTGTGGCCCCTATCTGTCACCCCATGGCATCGCAAGAGATCGAAACGCTTAGCTCCGCGCTCGCCCGCCTCCCGGGCTTGGGCCCGCGCAGCGCGCGCCGCGCGGTGCTGTGGCTGGTCAAGCGGCGCGAGACCGCGCTGCCTGCGCTGCTCGAAGCTTTGGCCGGTGTGGGCGAAACGCTCGTCGAGTGCGAAATCTGCGCCAATATCGACACGCGCAACCCCTGCGGCGTCTGCGCCGATCCGCGCCGCGATGCCAAGGCGATCTGCGTGGTGGAGGATGTGGCGGACCTGTGGGCGCTCGACCGCGCGAAGCTGTTTACCGGAACCTTCCACGTGCTCGACGGCCGGCTCTCGGCGCTCGACGGGGTGCGGCCTGAGGATTTGAACATCGCCAGCCTGCTGGCCCGCGTGGAGAAGGGCGGGGTGGACGAGGTGGTGCTGGCGATGAACGCCACGCTGGAGGGCCAGACCACCGCGCATTATCTCGCCGAGCGGCTGGAGTGCTTTCCCGTGCGGATCACCCAGCTCGCGCACGGCCTGCCCGTGGGCGGCGAGCTCGACTACCTCGACGAGGGCACTCTGGCGCAGGCGCTCAGGGCAAGGCGGCCGATCGCTTAGGTCACTTGAGAATCGCGCGGTCGCGCACTAAATTGCCGCCATGGCCCTACGCGAAATCCTCGAAGTGCCGGATCCCCGGCTCAAGACCGTGTCCGAACCTGTGACCGAGTTCGACGACGAGTTGAAGACGCTCGTCTCCGACATGTTCGAAACGATGTATGCCGCACCCGGTATCGGCCTTGCCGCGATCCAGGTCGGCGTGCCCAAGCGCCTGCTGGTGATCGATCTCCAGCCTGAGGACCCGGATGCCGAGCCCATCGAATGCGAGCATGACGGGCACAGGCACACCCACCCGGCGACCAAGAAGGAGCCGTGGGTTTTCGTGAATCCCGAAATACTCGATCCGGCCGAGGAGCTGGCGACCTATCAGGAAGGCTGCCTCTCGGTCCCCGAAATCTTCGCCGATGTCGATCGCCCGGCCACCTGCCGCGTCCGTTACCAGGACCTCGAAGGCAAAACGCATGAAGAGGACCTCGACGGGCTGATGGCGACCTGCCTCCAGCACGAGATGGACCACCTCGAGGGCATTCTCTTCATCGACCACCTAAGCCGCCTCAAGCGGCAGATGGCGCTCAAGAAGCTGGACAAGCTGCGCAAAGCCGCCTGACCGGCCCGCGCGGCGGCGCCTTAAGCGCCGGCGTGGACCTCGTCGTTCAGCGTCTCGAGCGCCTTGCGGCAATCGTCGGCGCATTCGCGGCACATCTGCGCGCAGCGGCGGCAGTGGGCATTGTCGTGCTTGGCGCACTCCTCCTCGCAGATTTCGCAGGCGTGGATGCAGTTGGCGAGCATCGAACGGATCAGCTGGCGGTTCTCGTCGGTGCGGCGGCTGGCGACGCGATAGGTCGCGGTGCACACGTCCGAGCAGTCCATGCACAACCGGATGCAGCGCGCCATGTCCATGTCCTCGGCGCTGCAGGCGTCGGCGCAGCTGTTGCAGATCGCCGCACAATACATCGCATGCTTGACCGCCTCGGCCAGGCTCTCGTTGTAATCGGCCCCAACAGCGGGGTGCTCGCGAATCATTTCCTTGATCGACATGGATGTCTCCTCTCCCCTGCTCAGCGAGCAAAGGCGGGGAATAGTTCCGGCGAGCCTTTGCAGCGCCCCGCGTTCCAGCTATGTTCCGGCGCATGGATATGCTTGCGATTGGTCTTGTGCTCGTGGCGCTGGTTTGCGGGCTCGGGTTGGGATGGTTCCTGGGATCGCGCCCGGCGGCGGACTGGCGCGCTCGGCATGGCGAGCGCGAGGGCGAGTGCAAGGCGCTTAATGAAAAGCTGTCGGCAATGGTGCCGGAACTCGCGACGATGAGCGAACGGGCTGCGCGGGCAGACAATCTTGCGCTTTCGCTCGACCGGGTGCGCGAGGAACTGTCCGGGCTCAGGGCGCAGGCCGCCGGGTTCGAGGAGCAGAAACGTCTGCTCGTCGAAGCGCGCCAGGAACTGCTCAAGGAATTCGAAAACACCGGCGCGCAAGTTCTCGGGAAGGCGCAGGAGCTGTTTCTCGAGCGTGCCAGCGAACGGTTTGGCCACGCCGAGAAGGCGAACAAGGAGGCGATCGCCGCGCTGCTTCTGCCGGTCGGCGACCGCCTGAAGGCTTACGAGACGCAGGTCGAAACGCTCGAAAAACAGCGGGTCGACGCTTTCGGCCAGCTTGCCGGACAGATCGAGGCGATGCGCGCCGGGCAGGAAGAAGTGCGCCGCGAGGCGCAGCGGCTTGGCAACTCGCTGACCAACGCACCCAAGGCGCGCGGGCGCTGGGGCGAGCGAGCGCTGCAGAACGTCCTCGAACAGTGCGGGTTGTCGGAACATACCGATTTCAATCTCGAGCACTCGATGGACACCGAGGACGGGCGACTGCGGCCCGACGCGATCATCAATGTGCCGGGCCAGAAGAAGCTGGTGGTCGACGCCAAGGTCTCGCTTAACGCCTACCAGGCGGCGTTCGAATCGACCGACGACAACGAGCGGCAGCGCCACCTCGATCTCCATGCCAAATCGATGCGCAATCACGTCCAGACGCTCGGCTCTAAGGGCTATCAAAACCAGTTCGACGAGGCGCCCGACTATGTCGTGATGTTCGTGCCCGGAGAACATTTCGTCGCCGCCGCGCTCGAGCACGATCCCGAGCTGTGGGACTTCGCCTTCCACAACAAGGTGCTACTCGCGACGCCGACGAACCTTGTCGCCATCGCGCGCACCGTGGCGCAGGTCTGGCGGCAGGATACGATCGCGCGCGAGGCGGTGGAGATCGGCAAGGCCGGGGCGGAGCTCTATGACCGCCTCGCCGTCGCGGCCGAGCACATGAAGCGCGTCGGGGGCGGGCTGGAAACCGCAGTCAACAATTACAACAAATTCGTCGGCAGCTTCGAGCGCAACGTGCTCTCCGCCGGCCGCCGGCTATCCGAAAAAGGCATAGAGATCGGCAAACGCGAGATCGAGGAAGTTCCGCTGGTCGGAGCCACCCCCCGCTACAATTCCGAAGACGCCGCGAAGATCGAGGATGCCAGCGAACAGGGCCGCGAGGCGGCGGAGTGAGACTGGGATAGCGGAATGACCGCAAGGCCAAAGGCCCCGACGTTGCGAGGCGGGCGTTCTCGGCTGCTCCAGCCCTATTCGAAGGGATCTACGGAGCTAACGGCAATCCTATCCGCGATATCAGATGAC
>JBBSMH010000034.1:0-11645 GCA_038233275.1 Sphingomonadales bacterium
ATCGCGATATAGCGTTCGACCTCGGCGGTCGCATCGGTCACGCCCATTGCCGAATTGTCGGTCATGTAGGCGATCGCCTGTTCGCGGGTCCAGCCCTTGGAATGCAGCCCGGTATCGACCACCAGCCGCATCGCGCGCAGCATCTCGTCGTCGAGCGTGCCTTGGCGCGAATAGGGCGCGGTTTCGATATCGAACAGGCCCATCTCGTAACCAAGCGTCTCGGAGTAAAGCGCCCAGCCCTCGACATAGGCGGTGTTACCGCCGAAGCGCATGAAGGCGGGCAGTGCCTCATTCTCCTGCGCCAGGCTGATCTGGAAATGATGTCCCGGCGCGCCCTCGTGGAGATAGAGCGTCACTTCGCCCGGCGTCGTGCGGCTGGGCAGGTCGTAAGCGTTGAAATAGAACACGCCCGGCCGCGATCCGTCGGGCGCGCCCGACTGGTAGGAACCGCCTGCCTGGAATTTTTCGCGGAACGGCTCGTAGGGCCGGATTTCCAGCGGCGTCTCGGGCACGAGGCTAAAGAATTCGGGCACCTTGGCATCGACGATCCGGCCGATCTCGTAATAGCGTTCGGTCAGCCATTTGCGGCTCTCGGGCTTGAATTGCGGGTCGCTGCGGATGAAATCGAAGAATTCCTTGAGCGAGCCGGCGAACCCGACCTGGTTCTTGACCTTTTCCATCCCGCCGCGGATGCGCGCGACTTCGCTGAGGCCGAGATTGTGCAGGTAATCGGCAGTCAGCGGCAGCGTGGTCGTGTTCTCGATCATTCGGGCATAGAGCTTCTCGCCGCCCTTCATCTGGGAGAGGCCGACGCTCTTGCGCGCGACAGGGAGATATTCGCCCTGCAGGAAATCGCGCAGTTTACGGTTTCCGGCGTAAATCTCGCCAATCGATGTGCGGTAGGCGGCGGTCAACCGCGCCTTGTCCGCTGCGGAAAAGCTCTCCGGCATCGCCGTGACCGGCCCCCAGAAAGGCGATTCCTCGATTGGCATCGCGAGCTGCGTGTTGAGTTGTTCGATTACGTTGCGGATCGTCAGGCTGGTTTCGAGCACGCCGCTGGTCATACCCTCGCGAAACTTGCCGATCGCGCGGTCGCCGATGGCGAGATAGTCGGCATTGCGCTTGAGCCCGTTCTCGTAATCCTCGAGGGTCTTGTAAGGGGCCGCGCTCTCGCCGCTGGACAGCGTCGGGTAGAAGGTGTGGAAGCCGGAGAAATGGTTGATCGGGCGCACTTCGGTCAGCGCGAGGATTGCCGGCTCGTAGCCGCGCAGCGTCTGCGTCTGGTTATATTCGAACACATCGTAAGCGATCTGGTCGGTTGCGTTCAGAGAAGCACGGTCGATGGCTTTCAGCCCGGCCAGATTGTCCTGCGCCAGCTCGATGCTGGCCGCGTTATATTCCGGCGTGTAGAAATTGCCGATCCGGTCGGCATAGCGCATATCCCCGCGGAACAGCGCGCCGAGCGGGTTGAGCTCGAGGTTGCGTTCGTCGGCGGCGGCGAACAGGGCGAACAGCTCGTCGTGCTCGGACTGGATAGTGCGGGCAGGTTCCGCAGCAGCGATGGGCGCGGCGGGAGCGACAACCGCTTCCTCCCGCGTCGTGGCGCAGGCAGCGAGCGAAAGTGCCGATGCGCTCAGCATCGCGGTGCGGAAAATCGTCATGGTCATCCCCTCTTGGAAGAATGCGTGTCGTGCGCCTAGGACGCCGCTGTATTAGCGGCAAGCCGGCATTCGGACGGGGACCCGAGCCGGCTCGACGAATTACGCGTTCCGCGCACCTGTGGCGCAGGACCCGTGTGGTCGATCACTCGATCACCCGCCCCCGCACCATCACCCAGTCGACATTTTCGAGCACGGTGACATCCTCCAGCGGATTGCCGCCAACCGCGATGATATCCGCCGAATAGCCAGGCGCGATCCGCCCGATCTCGCTCTCCATTTCGAGCACCCTGGCCGCCACTGTGGTCGCGCTCGCCAGCGCCTCTCGGTTGGTCATGCCTTGCCGCAGCATCAGGCGGAACTCGCCCGCGTTGCGGCCGTGCTCGAAGACGCCCGCGTCGGTGCCGAAGGCGATCGGTACGCCCCAGCGATGCGCATCGCGCATGAACACCTGCGCCTGATCGGCCACGGCGCGCACCTTCTCCTCGACAACCGGCGTATAAATGCCCTTGCCCAGCCGTTCGGAGATGCCCTGGAACGCCATCAGCGTGGGCACCAGCACCGTCCCCTTGGCCTTCATCGCCTGCGCTGCGCGCTCGTCGAGATAGGTGCCGTGGTCGATGGTATCGATCCCGGCGCGCGCCGCCGCTTCGATCCCGCGCGCGCCGTGCGCATGCGCCATGACCTTGAGTCCCAGCGAATGCGCGGTGTCGGCGATGCTCTTCATCTCCGCATCGGTGAAATGCGCTTCCAGCCCGCGACCCTGCTGGCTCAGCACCCCGCCGGTGGCGGTGATCTTGATCCAGTCGGACCCGTTCTGGCTCGCGCGGCGGACCTTTTCCGCGCATTCGACCGCGCCCGTGCAGCTGTAGCCGCTGGCAAGGATATGGTTGATCTCGGGCCGGAAGCCCGAAACATCGCCGTGGCCGCCCACGATGGCGAGCGCGGGACCGGCAGCAACGATGCGCGGGCCGGGGATTAGCCCCTCCGCGGTGCCGCGCCGCAATGCGAAACCGGTGTGCTGGGCGCTGCCAGCCTCGCGCACCGTGGTGAAGCCGGCAAGTGCGGTCAGCCGCGCGTTTTTGGCGCCGACCACCACTCCCCACTCGTCGGGTTCGACGGCATCGCGCCAGAAATCGCCGCCCGGATCGCCCGTGAGATGGACGTGGAGGTCGATGAGGCCGGGAAGCACCGTCCTCGTCCGCAGGTCAACCACGGTAGCATCCGCGGGGGGTGCCTGGTGCCCCTCGGCAATCGAAACAATCCGTCCGTCGGTGACGGTGATGGTCGCCGGGCCGCTCGGATTGCCAGAGGCATCGGCGATCACGGAGCCTGCGTGAATGACGGTGGTGTCAGCAAGCGCGGGGCTGGAGGCAAGCGCGCATGCCAGCGCGATGGGAGCAGTGAAACGCATGGATATCCTCTCCTTCGCCCGACCTGATGCCCGCTCGGCCCGCCGCGCACAAGCACCGGTTTGCCATGTGCGCCGGTCCCGCTATGACGCGGTGACAGCCAAACCGATAGAGGATCGCCGATGACCCGCACACTGATCACCGCCACCCTGCTCGCCACCAGCGCGCTCGCCACCGCCGCTCACGCCCGCCCGATGACGCCCAAGGATGTCGCGCGGCTGGAAAGCGTCGGTACGGTTGCGGTCTCGCCCGACGGTAGCCTTGTCGCTTACACCACCGCGAGCCTGCCGGACCTGACCGAGGGCGAGGAGAACGCCAGCGCCACCCAGCAGCTGCGGATGGTATACGGCCCCGGCAATGCGCGCGACTTCCTTCCTTCCGACATGAACGTCTCGCAGGTCTCGTTTTCCCCCGATGGGCGCATGCTCGGCTTCCTGTGGACCAAGGAGGACGAGAAGCGCGCGATCTGGGCCATCCCCGTCGATGGCGGGGCGCACCGCAAGATTGCCGAAGTCGAAGGCGCCGATGTGCGCAGCTACGCCTGGAGCCCCGACGGCGCGACAATCTACCTGCTCGCGGGGGCGGAAGCCGACAAGGCACGCGACAAGGAGAAGGAGGCGGGCTTCAACGCCATCGTCTATGAGGAGGAGCAGCGCCTCAACCGGCTGTTCTCCGCCCGCGTGGGCGCCGAAGTCGATGCCGTTCCGCGCGCAGTCACCATCCCCGGTTACGTCAGCGCGATCGAGGTCGCGCCGGGCGGACGCATGGCGGTGGTGAAGAGCGCGCCGACGCCCAGTGTCGATGACAGCTACACGTCGATGCGCGTCCATCTGCTCGATCTGACCACTGGCACCGTCACCCGCGTGGTCGAGACGCCCGGCAAGCTGGGCGATGTGGAGATTTCCCCCGATGGCGCGCGCCTGTCGATGATCGCCGGGATCGATGCGAACGATCCCGCCGACACCACCCTGCATCTGGTCGATGTCTCCACCGGGCAATATCGCGCGCTGAACGCTGGTGCGCCCGAGGCCGCGGTCGATGCGGAGTGGCTGTCCGACGGGCGACTTGCAGCCGTGATCCACAAGGGTGTGCAGAGCATGCTGCGGATTTACGATGTCGGTAGCGGCGCAACCGAAGAGATCGATCCGGGCGCACTGATCCTCACCGGAGTGGAGGCGAATGGCGGCACCGTTGTTGTGGAGGCCAGCTCACCGCGGCATCCGGGCGAGTTGTTCAAGCTCGACGGCAGAAATTTCACCCGCTGGACGAGCCACAATCCCTGGCTGTCGGAAATCGACTTCGGCACCCAGCGGGGCTACAGCTACACGGCGCGAGACGGGCAGCGGATCGAGGGGGTGCTGATCGAGCCTGTCGGCGCCGCCGCCAGGGGCGGATCGCCGACGATCATGATGGTCCATGGCGGGCCGGAGGCGCATTATTCGAATGGCTGGCTGACCGCCTATTCGATGCCCGGCCAAGTCGGCGCGGGCGCGGGCTACGCGGTGTTCCATCCCAATTATCGCGGTTCCACCGCTTACGGGACCGACTTCTCCAAGCAGCACCAGGGCGATTATGCGGGCAAGGAATTCGACGATATCGTCGACGCCAAGCGCGCGCTGGTGGCAGAGGGTGTGGCCGACGCCGACCGGGTGGGCATAACCGGCGGGTCCTATGGCGGCTTTGCCACCGCTTGGGGGTCGACCTTCTATTCGCCCGAATACGCCGCGGGCGTGATGTTCGTGGGAATCTCCAACAATATCAGCAAGTTCGGCACCACCGACATTCCCAACGAGATGTATCTGGTGCATGAGCGCAAATGGCCGTGGGAGGAATGGGACCAACTGCTGCAGCGCAGCCCGATCTATCATGTCGACAAGGCGGAAACGCCGCTGCTGATCATGCATGGCGACGCCGACACGCGCGTGTCGCCCACGCAGAGCCTGGAACTCTACCGCAACATCAAGGTGCGCAAGCCCGAGACGCCGGTGCGGCTGGTGCTCTATCCCGGCGAAGGCCACGGCAACCAGAAGGCCGCCGCCCGCTACGATTACAATCTGCGGATGATGGAATGGTTCGACGCCTATCTGAAGACCGGCAACCGCGACGCGGAAATGCCCGATCCGCGGCCGGACCTGGATATAGACAGCGGCGAGGAGGATTGACCGGTCTGGCGAAGGGCGGCGTCATGCCGCCCTTCCCTGCCGACTAGAAAGTGTAGCCGATGCCCCCGCCGACCATGAACTGGTCGGCATCGCCCCGGATCGAAGTGAAGGGCGTGTCAGCAAAATCGCCGAGCAAGCGCGAGTAACCCGCGATGCCGATCAGCGCGAGGCCGCCGTTCGTTGCGTCGCCGTCGAGATCGAAACCCAGGAACAGGTTGATGCCGACATCCTTGAAGCCGCTGCCGGCGTCGAAGGCGGGCAGTCCGCTGGCAAGGCTCTGCGCCGGAGTGACCGAGTAATAGTAATCGGCATAGTCGCCGCTGACGTGGTTGGTGCCGACCGAGAGCGAGGCCGCGAGGGCGCGCGACAGCGGGGTGAAATAGGTGATCGAGGGCGCAACCACCATGCCGTCATGCGCGCCGGCGACATCCCAGCGCACATCGGTGTTGAAGCTGAGGCTGTCGTAGGGGTTGAGCAAAGCGGGAAAGCTGACGCCCACCGTCGGGCCAACTTCGAAGGCGGTATCGAGCTCGCCGAGAGCCTCGACCACGGGGTCCTCGATCTGGCTGGCGCGGTTGCGGACCAGCTGCGCGGCGATCCCCAGCGACAGATCGACCGCCCCGTCGCCATCGGGGATGAAATCGAGCGCCAGCCCGCCGGGACGCGGGTTTATGTCAATGCCGCCCAGCGAGCCCTGGACTATCGGAATGGGCGACAGCACGTAATCGTCCGAGCCGTTGTAGCTCGGCCCGTAGATCGCTCCCACGCCGACGCTGAGATAGTCGCCGTCGAATACCGTCCCTTCATAGGGCGGCGGTGCGGTGTCGCTATCACCCACCTCTTGCGCGGCGAGCGGCGCCGCCGCTGCCAGAACAAACATCGGCGCGGCGATGCGGACGGCTGTCTTCATGGATCGTATCCCTCACTATCTTTCCCAGCCGAACGGCCCAGCCCCACGCCTGTTCCTGTAGAACGCACGATTGCCGCCTGCGGCTTTGCACCGTAAGCGCAAAGAGGATGGCAGATACGAAGGTCGATATCGCGATCGTGGGAGGCGGGCTGGCGGGGGGCCTGACCGCACTGGCCATCCATCGCGCCCATCCCGGTTTGTGCGTCGCGCTGTTCGAAGCCGGGGACGTCCTTGGGGGAAATCACCGCTGGAGCTGGTTCGAAAGCGACCTGTGCAATGAGGGGGAGGCGTTGCTGGCGCCCTTCCGCATTACCCAATGGAACGCAGGCTACGAGGTCAGGTTTCCGCGCTACGGTCGCACGCTCGGCACCGGATATCGCTCGCTTTCGAGTAAGGACTTCGACGCGGGGCTGAGGCGGCTGCTGCGCAGCGAGATCATCCGGGTGAATTCGCCCGTGGCGGAACTGGCCGCGGACCGGGTTACACTGCGCAACGGCGAGACGATCAACGCGCGCGCCGTCGTCGATTGCCGGACGTTCGAGCCGACCGCTCACCTCTCGGGCGGCTGGCAGGTGTTCCTCGGACAACACCTCCGCACCGCCGAACCCCACGGCCTCGATCACCCGATCGTGATGGACGCACGCGTATCCCAGCAAGACGGCTATCGTTTCGTCTACACGCTGCCGCTCGGCGCCAACGAGCTGTTCGTCGAAGACACCTATTACCGGAACGATCCCACCTTGGACCGCGATGCGCTGTCCAGCAGGATCGACACCTATTGCCGCGAGCAGGGCTGGGAGGTCGAGACCCTCGGAGGCGAAGCCGGCGTGCTCCCGGTTATCACGCATGGCGACGACGCCGCGCATCGGGCCGCCATGACGCCGCAGGGTGTGGCGCTGATCGGCGCGCGAGGCCTCTTCTCGCACCCGCTGACCAGTTACACGCTTCCGATCGCGGTCGAAATGGCGCTTGCAATCGCGCGCGAAGCCGCCCTGCCGGGTTCCCAGCTGGCCGCATTGATCGACGACCGCGCCCGCGCTCACTGGGCCAACACGCGCTTCTACCGCCTTCTCGGCCGGATGTTGTTCGATGCCGCCAGACCGGAAGATCGCTACCGCGTGTTCGAGCGGTTTTATGGCTTGCGCGCGCCGCTGATCGAGCGGTTCTACGCAGCGCGTTCCAGTCCCGGCGACAAGCTTCGCATCCTTGCAGGCAAGCCACCCGTCCCGGTCCACCGCGCGGTTTCCGCGCTGCTTGGCAAAGGCACACCGCTGGTCCAAGGAACCCGCCGATGAACGCGCAAAGCTCCCAGATTGACAGGTCGGCCAGCGACATGGCCTCGACCGGAAAATCTGCCTGCGTGATCGGGGCGGGTTTCGGCGGGCTGGCGCTGGCGATCCGCCTGCAATCGGCGGGCATCGCGACGTCGGTTATCGAGGCGCGGGACAAGCCCGGCGGGCGCGCTTACTTCTGGGAGCGTGACGGCTTTACCTTCGACGCCGGACCAACGGTCATCACCGACCCCGATTGCCTGCGCGAGCTGTGGGCGCTCAGCGGTCACGACATCACCGAAGACGTTGAACTGGTGCCTGTCTCACCATTCTATCGCCTGTACTGGCCCGACGGGACGAGGCTCGATTATTCGAACGACGAAGAGGAATTGTTCAACGAGATCGCGGCAATCAACCCGGCCGATGTCGCCGGATACCAGCGCTTCCTGGAATATTCGGCCAGCGTCTATGAGGAAGGCTACGTCAAGCTGGGCCATGTCCCGTTCCTCGATTTCAAATCGATGATCAAGGCCGCCCCCGCGCTCGCCAGGAAGCAGGCGTGGCGCAGCGTTTACGCAATGGTCAGCCGATTCATCGAAAACGACAAGCTGCGCGAGGCGTTCAGCTTCCACACTCTGCTGGTGGGCGGCAATCCGATGAAAACGAGCGCGATCTACGCGCTGATCCACAAGCTTGAGAAAGACGGCGGCGTGTGGTGGGCCAGGGGCGGCACCAATCGCCTGATTGCCGGCATGGTGGCGCATTTCGAGCGGTTGGGCGGAGAGATGCGGCTGGGCGATCCGGTCGAGCGTGTCGAGACGGTCGGCACCCGCGCGACCGGCGTGCGCACGCAATCGGGCTGGCGGCAGCGCTTCGATGCGGTGGCCAGCAATGCGGACATTGTGCACAGCTACAGATCGCTGCTGGCAGGCACGAAGCGCGGCGAGACCTACGCGGGCAAGCTCGCGCGCAAGAGCTTTTCGCCCAGCCTCTTCGTGGTTCATTTCGGACTTGAGGGGACCTGGCCCGGCATTCCGCACCATTCGATCCTGTTCGGCCCGCGTTACAAGGGCTTGCTGGAGGATATCTACGACAAGGGCGTGCTGCCGGCAGATTTCTCGATCTACCTCCATCACCCGACCGTGACCGATCCGGGCATGGCGCCCGAGGGGATGAGCACCTTCTACGCGCTTGTGCCGGTTCCCCATATGGGCAAGCTGACGATCGATTGGGAGCAGATGGGGCCCGTACTGGAGAAGCGCGTGCTGGACGAGATCGAACGAAGGCTGATTCCCGACATTCACGAGCGGATCGTGACCAGTTTCCATTACACGCCGCGCGATTTTTCGCACGATCTCAACGCGCATCTCGGCAGCGCCTTCAGCCTGGAGCCGGTGCTGACCCAGAGCGCATGGTTCCGCGGACACAACCGCGACGATGTGATCGGCAATTTCTACCTCGTGGGCGCCGGGACGCATCCGGGTGCCGGCATCCCGGGCGTAGTCGGCAGCGCCAAGGCGACTGCCGGATTGATGGTGGAGGATTTGAAGGCGTGAGCGGCGAACCCTTGCGAAGGCTGGCAATCTATTGCGGGTCCGCGACGCCAGCGGATCCTCGTTATCTGGATCTGGCGCGCGAAGTCGGACTGGCACTCGCCACGCGCGGGATCGGCGTCGTCTACGGCGGCGGGCGGCTGGGACTGATGGGCGCGCTGGCCAAGGCTGCGCTCGACGCCGGGGGCGAAGTGATCGGGGTAATCCCCGACGCGCTCGCCAATTCGGAAGTCGCCAACCACGATTGCACGCAGCTCCACACCGTGGGCGGGATGCACGAGCGCAAGCAGAAGTTCACGGATTTGTCCGACGGCTTCGTCACCATCCCCGGCGGGGTGGGCACGATGGACGAGCTGTGGGAAGCGGTCAGCTGGGCCCAGCTCGGCTATCACACCAAGCCGGTGGGCCTGCTCAATGCCTTCGGCTTTTTCGACCACCTCATCGCCTTCAACCGCCACATGGCCGAGACCGGTTTCATCCGCCCCGCGCACCAGGGGATCATCGTCGCCGAAACGGAACTGCCCGCGTTGCTCGACCGTATGGCGGCATATGAACCGCACACCCCGATCTTCAGCATGACGGCGGACGACCTCTGAACACACCGCGCCCACTCACCCCATCGCGCTATATGCGCCCTACCATCGCCCGCGCGGGCGGCGGGCGTGAGCGTACCGCGCTCGTCAGGAAAGCGCGCGACTCGATCGAGCAGGGATCGCACAGCTTTACCGTGGCCTCGCGCCTGTTCGACAAGCCCACCCGCGAACGGACCTGGCTGCTCTACGCCTGGTGCCGCCGTTGCGACGATATCGCCGACAACCAGGACAAGGGTGGCCCTCTGGGCGAGCAGGGCGATCGCAAAAACGCCGAGGATCGCGTGCAGGCGCTGCGCGTCCTGACCCGCCGCGCGTTCGAGGAACAGCCGACTGCCGATCCGGTCTTCGACGGTTTTGGTTTCGTCGCCGACGAGTGCGGGTTGAGCGAGGATCTGGCGAAGGACGTGATCGGCGGCTTCGCGCTCGATGCCACCGGCTTCCAGCCCGCCACCTCCAGCGACATGCTACGCTATTGCTATCACGTTGCGGGCGCCGTCGGCCTGTTGATGGCGCGAATCATGGGCGTGCCCGAAGAAGACGGCGAAACGCTGGACCGCGCATGCGATATGGGGATCGCCTTCCAGCTCGCCAATATCGCGCGCGACATCGGTGAGGACGAGGCAGCGGGTCGCTGCTATTTGCCGCTCAGCTGGCTCGAGGAAAAGGACCTGGAGCCGGGCCATCTGGTCACGCCGGGCAACCGCTTCGTCCTTGCCAGCGTGATGCCGCGGCTGATCGCGCTGACGGAAAAGCACGAGGCGGCGGGCAAATTGGGAACCCGGCGGTTGCGCTTCCGCCATCGCTGGGCGGTACTAGCCGCCGCGCGCATCTATGGCGCGATCGGGCGCAAGGTGCTCTCCCGCGGGCAGAAGGCGTGGGACAGGCGCGTGGTGGTTCCAGGGTACGAAAAAGTTTGGCACGTCATCGCGGCTTTTTTCGAGGCGCTGTGGAACAGGCCGCGGGGCCCGGACGAGCCGATCATTTGGAGCCGCCACGACTTCCGGCCCGTCGCGGGCTGGTAGTGGACGCGCTGTCCGGCGCGCGCTAACCGCCGAGGCATATGATCACCAAGCTCCTGATCGCCAACCGCGGCGAGATCGCCTGCCGCATCATCCGCACCGCGCGCGCGATGGGGATCGCCACCGTCGCGGTCTATTCGGACGCCGACGCCAAGGCGCTGCATGTGCGGCAGGCGGACGAGGCGGTGCACATCGGTCCCTCGCCCGCGGCCGAGAGCTATCTGCGCGGCGAGAAAATCATCGCTGCGGCCAGGGAAGCCGGCGCGGAGGCGATCCACCCCGGCTACGGCTTCTTGTCCGAGAACGCCGCGTTCGCGCAGGCGGTGATCGATGCGGGGCTGATCTGGGTCGGACCCAAGCCCGCCAGCATCGAGGCGATGGGCCTCAAGGACGCGGCCAAGAAGCTGATGCGCGCGGCCGGCGTGCCGGTGACGCCCGGCTATGAGGGCGAGGACCAGTCGGTCGAGCGGCTGAAGAAGGAAGCCGATGCAATCGGCTATCCGGTGCTGATCAAGGCGGTCGCGGGCGGCGGCGGCAAGGGCATGCGCAAGGTCGACGCAGCTGAGGACTTCGAAGCCGCGCTGCAATCCTGCCGCCGCGAGGCCGCCGCGAGCTTCGGCAACGACGACGTGCTGCTCGAAAAGTGGATCACCTCGCCCCGCCACATCGAGGTGCAGGTGTTCGGCGACAGCCACGGCAATGTCGTCCACCTGTTCGAGCGGGACTGCTCGCTCCAGCGCCGCCACCAGAAGGTGATCGAGGAAGCCCCCGCCCCCGGCATGAACGAGGCCACCCGCGCCGAAATCTGCGCCGCCGCCGTCCGCGCCGCCAAGGCGGTCGATTACGAGGGCGCGGGCACGATCGAATTCATCGCCGACGCCAGCGAGGGCCTGCGCGCGGATCGCATCTTCTTCATGGAGATGAACACCCGCCTGCAGGTCGAGCACCCGGTGACCGAGGACATTACGGGCGTTGATCTTGTAGAGTGGCAGCTGCTCGTCGCATCTGGTCTTCCAATCCCGCTGATGCAAGATGAGATCAGTTTTGCGGGTCACGCAATCGAGGCA
>JBBSMH010000035.1:0-11549 GCA_038233275.1 Sphingomonadales bacterium
CTGTGCCCGCCGGATGGGCCTGCTGCGCGGCTACCTCGCTGCCGCCGCGGCCCCGGAGCAGTCCGCCAAGCAGCCATTGGCCGGGCGCAGTCTCCTGGGCGCCGAGGAATTGCACCACCTCTTCTCCCACGAGCAGCCGGTTGCCCCCGCGCGCCAGCGAGAGGACATCGGCAGGCTCGAACATGGTCTGCGCGTCGGCGAGGACCACTTCGAGCACCGCGTGCGGATCGATTCTGTGCGAGCGCGAGGGCGCTAGCGGCTGGGACAGCGCGCCTAGCACCGCGCGGCGCGGCGCCGCCTCGCCCAGGGGTATCAGGCTGCCTTCCCGGCTGGCGTGGAGACTGGCGCCCGACCAGCGGCCTACGGTCGCCCCGACAGCGGCGAAAACCCGGCGGGCCTCGGGCGAGCCGAACCCATCCCATGGCAGTTCGAACGCGCGCAAGAGTGTTTCGGCGGGCAGGCGATCGAGCGGCGACCACGCAAGTCCCGCGTCGCCGCCGCCTGCAGCCGGGGAGGCGGGCAGGAAGCGCTTGAGTTCGAGCTCGATCCCTCCTTCGCGCCACTCCCATGCCGCAATCCGCCACAGTCCGGGCAGGTCCGGTGCCCGCACGATCCTGCCTGGACTTAGAGCCGGGTCGAGCTCCGCGAGCCGCCAGAACAGCGTATCGTCTTCGGCCGCGCGGGTCGCCGATATGGTGCGCACCAACGCTCGCGCATTGGCGGCGTTGAAGGAAGCGGGAAAATCGAGCGTGCGTTCTTCTCCGCGGCTGGCGCGCCCCTGGGTTCTTTGCAGGCCGGGCTGGTAGTCGCGGTCGACATCGTAATAGCGGATCGCCGATGGTGGCGCGCCCCGGTCGCGGGCGCGGCTGCGGGTCTGGCCGTCCTGCTTGCCGAACTCGCCTTCCTCCCATGCGCTGGCCTGGGGCAGGTTATATCGCGGATTCGCCAGCGCTTCGCTGCGCTGGACGGAAAGTGGGCGTTGCGAAGGGTCGGCGCCCAGAGGCATCGCGACATCGAGCAATTGCATGACTTGCGCGACGGTGCCGTCGCGATAGCTGTATCCTTCGAGACCGGCAGGCACGAGATCCGATGAACCGACGGCATCGGCTCGCGCCAGAACATCGCTCGCCAAATCGCCCGCTGTCCCGGCAAGAACTTCGAATGTCAGGGCGGGAATACGGTTGCCGAAATCTTCGAGCTGCAGGTCCTCGAACACCACATAGGCGTGCCCGCGATGCGCGGGACAGCGCGCACCCAGCGCCGCAGCCAGCAAGGGGTCCACGGCCTGATCGGCGTGGCCGGTATGGATGCGGATGACGCCACCGGTCTTGAGATCGCCGGCCGCGCCGCGCAACAGATTTCCATCTGCCCAGATGCGCCCGATGCCGTCGATCGGCCGGCTGGCCAGCAGCACTGCGAGCGAGACCGAATAGCTGTAGGTCCTGGTCTTCGGCTTTCCCTTGCCGCCACTGGTCTCGCTGTGTTCCCTGAGATCGGTCGACCAGATGATCGATCCGGCGGTTCGCATCCGGCCATAATGGCGCGCAATCGGCTGCCCATAGGTCGAGCTCGAGACCGACAGCTCATCCAGCCGCGGACCTTCGCGTTTCGGCCCACCGATCACCGACTGATCGATCCGCTGACCTAGGAGCGCGCCGATCGAGCCGCCGAGCGGGCCGCCGACGAGCGTGCCTACCGCGCCGAGGAGGAGAGTGGCCATTATTGTTGCCCCTGTTTTTCGCGGAGCCGCCAATGGTGCTCGATCGGCCAGGGCAGCGGTGCGGGCTGGATCGTCACGCGACGAAGGCCCGCGTGGGCATGGACGAAGCGGTGAGCGTCAAGCGCGACAAGGAGGTGGTGCTGCCCCGCGCCGGGCCGGACGAGCAGGAGATCGCCCCTCTCGACCGACCCGGAGGCTTGTGCAAATCCCGCTTCCGCCGCCGACGGCAGCCAGCGCGCGATGTCGGTCTGGCGCAGGCGGTATCCGCGCAACGATCTGTCCGCGATGCCCGCCTCCAGAGCGGCGAGTTCGACCACGCCCACGCAATCTATGCCGGTCATGGCATTGCGCCCGTGGAGCCTGAACGGCGTCCCGGCCAGCGCGTGCGCCGCTTCGGCGAAGGCTTCCGCGCGCCCCGTCATCGCGGCACCGGGTATTGAAAGAGCATGTCATTGCCGGGAAGGTAAGGCTCGCCCTGGAAATTGACGGCGTTTCCGAAACGCGAGGCACATGTGGCGATCGTGTGGTCGCAGCCCTCCCGCAGCAATGCGTTCTGGCCGATCTGGACACCGGCCAGCAAGGGCCTGTCGAGCAACAGCATCGCGCCAGCCACGTCGATGATGGAAAAGTCCGCCCCCGCCTGGGGTCCGTCGAGCAAGCGCAGCTCTCCGTCGGCAAAGGCGTCCGAATCGGGGAGCGAAAACGCGAGCGCATTGGAGTCGAGGTCGACGGCGGTGACCTGAGCGCGATGAGTGAAACGCGCCGGGGAAAGCGTGCAGCCGCTATCGCAGAAGCGAGCGCGGCAGGTCGGGCTGGTGCGGGGGATGGGGTCGATCTCGAGGTCGGCCTTGGCCGAGCGAAGTTCGGCGCCGAAAGTCGAACTTTCCCGGGAAACTGTCCCGATCGATCCGGTGTAGAGTGCCGCCCGCACCAATGTTTGCCAGTCGACCGCGCCCACGGTGACGCGCGCGTCGTCGAAGCGGCCGGCTGCCAGATCGGCCGCGGCGATGCTTTCATGGCTCAGCGCGCCCGTGATTTCCGCGGGATCGTCGGCCAATCCGGCAGTACGGCGGATCGCGGAGGGGAGCATCCCCGGCGCCGCGCGATGGAGCAATCCATCGAACCACAGGTCGCGGTCGTGCGTCGTGAAGCCCAGCGCCACTCCGTCCCGTCGCGTCACGCGCCAATAGGTGGCGACCGTATCGAGCTCGCGGGCAAAGAAAATGCGTGTCATACCGCCCCACTCATGCCGATTCACGGATTTCGACGAGCGGGACCGAGGGGGCTTCGCCGACCGCGAAATCGAGGCCCGAAATGTCCAGCCGGTCTTCGGCAAAGCGCACCGGCACATCGAACAGGAAGCCCGCGCGTATCTCCGCGCCATCGGCGGGCGCGGTGTCGAAGGCAATCATGCCGCCTGCGCCGAGCGTCCACGATGTCGTCGTTGCACCGGCCACGCTCACGACGACCGTAGCGGCATCAGGCCGGGTGATGGGGCGGACCTGCTCGCCGTAATTCTTGACCAGGCGGAAGGTTGAGCGAAGCCCGTCGCCCGTGCCGATCAGCTGGTCGGCTGCGGTTGGCGTGCGGGTCATTCCGTTGGAGCTGAAATCATAGGGATCGCGCAGCCGGAAACCCGTGGCGGGGCCGTGGCGGGCACGAAAGAAGGCAAGCAGGACGCCAAGCTCGGCTTCGGAGCGGATGCCGGGCCCCACATCGTAGCGCATGCGCGCATCGGTCCACAGCGCGTTGCGCCGTTCGTGGCCCGAAGCGGTCAGCGCGATCGAAGTCGAGAACTCCGGGCCGGCCGAGGCATCACGTCCGAGTGCGAGGGGGTAGGCGACATCATCGAAAGCGTTCACATCATCCTCCGTGGGCGGGGCGAGCCGCGTGTATCCGTCGCGCGCGATCTGGGGCAGCGCCCAGACGAAGCGCTGGGTGACGCCGCGTCCCGCCGCTTCGTCGAGCGCCGCGTCGATGCGCGGCCAGTATGTGTCGGCGTCGCCGGCGTTCAGCACGAAGCCGGCGAGATAATCCTGCTGTTCGATGGGAAAGCCCAGCCGCGCATCGACTTCGGCCCAGGCCGTGCGGCGTGCGGCATCCGCACCTGCGGTGAGCCAGTCGTAATCTTCCAGCTGGAGCCGATCGAAAGCGGGCCAGGCCCAGCCAACCGGCAGGCTGGCGCGTTTGAGCTCGGGCATTTCGGGATCGAGCAGCGTCGGGGTGAAGAGCAGCAGCAGGACCTCCGCCGGCCCCCCGGCTGCGTCGCGTACGGCCTGCGCCAGCGCCGCGGTCGACTGGGCGAGGATCTCTCCCGCCCGGTCGAGCAGCGCGTGATGCGGCGGATAGAGCGTCATCCGCAGCGTCGGGATCGTCGTCATCAGCCCTTCGGCGTTATAGATGGCGAGTGCGGCATCGTCGTAGATGCATGGACGCCCGTCCGCCATCACCCACCACCACGGCTCGCCGATCTGGAATCGAACCGGGTGGCCCGCCGCGTCGGCGAGCGCGACGAAATTTGCCGCCACCGCCCGCAGCCAACCCATCGCGGCGTCATTGGCGGGAGAGAGCAAGGCCGAGGGCGGATACCAGCCTGTCCGCGCCGGCTCGGTATCGAGCGTGGTCTGTTGCCAGCTTTGAGGACAGTGATCCGCAAGCAATTCGTAGGACAGCGAAACGATGGGTTCGAGCCCCGCCTCGCCGAGCGCCGCGAAAAAGGCCTCATGCCAGCGCCGCGCGGGTTCGCAGAGGCTCGCGTCCGCCGCGGCGAGCAAGCGTCCCGCATCCGCGCCCGCGCCTTCCGCGAGCCGGAAGAAATGGCTCATGCCCACATAATGGATCACGCGCCCGCGATAGCCGAGCTGTTCGATCTGGCGCACCAGCCGCGCGGGCGCCTGATTGTACGCATCGTCGTAGGCGGTGGCGATCTGCTCGCCGTGGGTGGGCAGGATCACGTCGCCCACGGTCACCATGGCATGATCGCCGTAGCATTCGATATCGCTCAGTTCGGCCCAGCCGTCGGCACGTGCGGGAAGGCGCTCGACGCTTTCCGGAGCAAAGCCGGGTGGCACGAGCGAGATGAACATACGGTCTATATCGGCCGGGTGGACCCGATCGCCGGGCAGGGTGTAGCCGTCCTCCAGCTCGGAAAAGCGCAGCTCGACGTGCGCGTCCTGGGGCGATCCGCTGGCATAGTTCCACAGGCGGACGAACCAGCTCTTCGCATTGCCGGCCGAGTCGCGCCCTTCGATGGTCAGGGTCGGCCCGTTCGGCTGATCGAGCGCCACGATACCGCCCGATCGCCAGCGGAAGCGCAGCACGGTGTGCGAATAGTCGCGATGGATTTCATAGGCGAGCAGCGGGTGGTCGAACCGGTCCTCGCTCTCCCAGATCAATCCGGCGAGTTCGCCTGCATGATGAAATTCGCACTCCACCCGCAGCGCGTCGGGCGCGGTCGTGACCAGACTCGCCATCATCGGACGCGGGAAATCGACCGTCCAGAAACGCGGGTCGAACCGCTGAATGACGTCGCTGTCCTGCCCCTCGCGTTCTTTCACGAGCCAGAATGCCATGGCCTTGTCCCCTATACCGAAAGTGCGCGCCGGACGGCGCTTGCAACCTGGCGGCTCGATCGCTGCAGGGCGACCGGCACGCCGGTGCCGCGCGGAGCAGCGAGGTTGATCGCCACTCGCACTTCCTTGCGCGTAGCGGCGGGCACGGGGTCGATCCGGCCTGCGGCGGTCGGCACGAAGAGTTCGGGCCCGCGCTCGCCGACGAGATAGGGCCGCTGGGGTGCGACATCTCCGCCAAGCGCACGGCCCGGCAGGCCGAACAGCCCACCCACGAGATTTCCCAGGAGACCGGCGAAGCTGCCGTTCTGTCCGCCCGGTCCCGTCTTCCCGCCAATGCCGGCGAAGCCGATTTGCAGGAATTGCGCTGCGATCTGGTCGAGCGCACCCAGCGCGATGCGTTTCAAATCCTCGAAACCCAGGCTGCCCTTCCGGATAGCCGACAGCAGCCCGCGTTCGAGCACGCCCCCCGCCTTTTCGAACCCGTCGATCAGCGTCGCATCGAAGCTCTTGCGCATCTGCGCCAGATCGTCGGCGAAGCCGCGCGTGTCGGCGCGCACCGCGACGCGCAACTCGTCTAAATCGTCATCCATCATTCCGGTCCCGTTCGATCATTCGACGAATTTGCTCATGCGTGGGGGGCGTATCGGCCTCCTCCCCGCCGCTCATCGCCATCGCCAATTCGGCAGGAGTCGCGCCCCAGAATTCCGCGGGCCGCCAGCCGAGCGCACGTGTCGCCAGCCCGCCCAGCCGCAGGGCCCTGGCGGTAAACCGCTCGCTCACCCGCTGCCCCGAAGGATCTCGGACAACAGCGCCCGTAGCGGCGCGGTGGATTGCGCCAGCCCGTTGTCCAGCACCGCACGCCCGACATCGTCGCGGGTCAGCGTGCCGGGCTCGGCAAGACAATGCCAGAACAGCGCGGCGATCTCGCTCAGGCGCAGCTGGCCTTCCCCGGCTCTTTCCACCAGCGCGAAAAGCGGTCCGATCTCTTCTTCGGCGCGGACCAGCGCATCGAAACTGGGACGCAAGAGGTGCTCGCGGCCATTGATCGTGATGCTCGTTTCCCCGCGGGCGCTATTGGGAAACGTTTTTGTTGCGCTACCGCCTGCGGCTGCTTGAGCGCGGGTAGCGCTCACGAGGGCGTTACCGCGCCCGAGCTTTCGAGCTGGAGCGAATAGGTCCGCTCGCCGTTGAAATCTCCGGCGTAATCCATGCGGGTGACGAGGAAATTCCCGCGGAACTTGCCGCCATCTTCGAAGGACAGCTCGAACTGATCGATCACCCCGCCGAGCACCTGGGTGCGGATGCGGTTCTCCGCCAAACCGCCGAGAAAGATGCCGCTGGCCGACACGGAGACGGAGCGCGAGCCTGCACCCGACAACAGGTCGCGCCAACCGCCGCTGTCCTTGTGCGTGATCACCACCGCTTCGCCGTTGATCGCCATTTGCGTGGTCCTGAGGCCGGCGAGCGTCTCGTAGGTCGGCGGGCTTCCGCCATCGCCGATCTTGAGGAGGAAGGCGGCGCCATTTTGGGCAGTCATTTCGGGTATCTCCTAATGTGGTGGATCAAGCGTCCGCGAGAAGCAGGAAGCGGTATTCGAGCAGGGCGGCGCGCAAGGCGCGCTTGCGGCGTTCGGCGCGGCTGCGCAGGAATTGGGTCATCACCAGCCGATAGCCAGGCTGCAACGGCGGCATGGTTGCAATGCGCATTTCGATCCGCGCGACGATCTCCGCAGTGGTGGAAGGATCGCCGCTGCGGTCGACAAATTCGAGCGCCACGCGCACCTCGCGGCCCACGCGGTCCTTGCTGCTCCAGTCGCTCGCGGCGCTGGCAGCGATGCCGATCCACGGCGGGCTGGCCTCGGCGGGGCTCTCCTCCTCGACGGCATTGACCAGCGAGGCGAGCACGCTGTCGGCGCGCAGCCACTCGACCAGATCGTGGCGAAAACGGGTTTCCATGCGATTAGCCTCCCGCGCCGAACAGCGGCCAGAGATAGGGGGCGGAGCGCCAGTGCGATCCTTCGCGTCCGCGCGCGGCCAGCCGCGCTTGCGCACGCGCCAGCGCGATGGCTTCGGCCTTGGCGGTCAGCGCGCGTGCGAGCCGGGCAAAGCCGGCCTCTCCTGGCGCGTTCACAGCCGCAGCCTGCGATAGGGACGCCACAGCGCGGCGACGGCCGCGGGCGGGTTTGCCTGTGGTCCCGCGTCGCGCTCGCGATAGGCATGCGCTGCCAGCCGGACGATGCCCTGCCGCAAATCGGGCTCGAGCATATCCCAACTCGGAGATACGGCAGCGGTAACGGCCAAGACCAGCCTGCCATCGGGCTCGGCCTTTTGGAGGCGGACATGCGCCACGCCCTCGTGGTCGATCCGCGTTTCGTATTCGGCCGCGGTCAGCACCCGGAGCGCGCCGCCGGAGGATTCGAGCCGCGCTTCGCCGATGGCGATCACCGGTCGGGGCTCGACAGCCTGCCACCCGGCAAGCTCAGGCAGGACCACGTCGAACTGCGTCGGCTGCGCGGCAAGCCCGGTAAAGCGCTCGCACATCGCATGCGCCGCGCGCAGCATCTGGACGAGCAGCGCATCGTCCCGCGTTCCGCTGATCGAAAGATATTGCTTGAGTTCGGTGAGCGGCTCGCCCGAGAGATCGGGGTAGCCGGTGATGGCCCGCATAATGGGGATTCCTTTTTATCTGAGCCTTGGACACCGGGCGAAGAGTTTTTGTTTTCCGCACCCCATCCGGGTGCGAGGACAGCCTAAGGCCGCTGACGCGGCCGCCGGCGCTTGAGGCTAGACAAGGGATGGCGGCGGGGCGGGGATAACCCCGCCGCCAAGCCCTTACAGCTCGATCTTGAGCAGCTTGATCGCGTTGCTGTCGAGTACCTGTCCGCCCACGCGTTTGGTCGCGTAGAAGTGGACGAAGGGCTTGTTGGTGAAGGGATCGCGCAGGATCCGCGTCGCGGTGCGTTCGGCGATCAGATAGCCGTGCCGGAAGTTACCGAAGGCGATCGGGAAAGCGCCGGTCGCGATATCGGGCATGTCCTCGGCCTCGACCACATTATAGCCAAGCAGGCGATCGGGCTGGCCCTCGACCAGACCCGGCTGCCACAGGAATGCGCCGTCGGCGGTCTTGAGCTTGCGCACTTCGGCGAGCGTGGCGGAGTTCATCACGAAGCTCGCGCCCTGGCGATGGCCGGCCTTCATCGTATGGACCAGATCGATCAGCTTCGCGTCGGGATCGGGGCCGAACCCGGCGCTGTCGCCCGAGCCGACATATTGAATCGAGCCGAAGGCGCGAACTCCGTCTTCGGCAGTCGAGACCGGCGCGATGAGGAAGCCCTCGGGCTGGTCGATCCCGCTGCCGCCGACGAAAGCGGCCCCTTCGGCGCGGGCGAACTCCATCGCGATCTCGCTCGCCAGCCAGCTCTCGATGTCGAAACCGGCATCGTCGAGCATCGCCTGCGAAGCGGCGGGGTTGGCGTAGAGCTCGCCAGTTGGCGGCGCGACCTCGGCGAAGTTCGGCGTGTCGGTCTCGGGCCTGCCGGCGGTCTCGCTGACCCAGCCCGAGGCCGTGCCCCCGGTAGAGACGAGCTTGCGATAGCCGGCGCTGCCCGTCTGGACCACTTGCGCGATGGAGCGGATCGGGCTGATCTCGCTCAACTCACGGGCGATCAGCGCATCGATCTCCCTCGGTACGGCATAGCCGCCGTCGGACGGCACCGCGCCGCTGATGGACTTGTTCTCCGCCTCATTGCCGCGGCGCAGATAGCCCGAGACGAAGCTCTTGACCTCGGCACTCTGGCCATCATCACCGCCGGCCAGAGCGGGGCGCGCGGCGCGCTGCGCCGCCTGGGCAATCCGGTCGACGCGCGCCTTGACCTCGTCGACGTCGGACCTGAGCACGGCGACCTCGGCCTCGGTCCGGTCCTGGCGCGCGACGATATCGAAGCTCGCTTCCAGCGGGTCGGAGGGCGTGGCGGGGGCGGCCGGCTGGCCGGTCACGGTCTGGGCGGGAATGGTAATGTCCATAATCAAAGGCCTTTCTGGATTGTCGGTTCGGGGCACAAAAAAGCCGCCCGAAAGGCGGCGAGGGAAAGAGGCGAAAGGGAGTGCGATCAGGCGATCAGGTGGATCCTGGCCGCCTGCTGCAGCGGGTGGGTGACAAGGCTCACTTCGAGCAATTCTATGTCCGACAGCTCGCGCCCGTCCGCGTCCTGGCGATAACGCCGCGCGCGGAAGCCGAAGCTCAGTCCGTCCAGCATGCGCGCGCGCAACATGGCGGCGGCGCGGCTGTCGCCATGATCGAGCGTGGCGATAATCCGCAACCCCCGCTCGTCCTCGCTGGCGTGCTCGACCCAGCCGATACGGCTGTAGGGCCGGTGCTGCCAACAGAGCGGCAGCGGAGCGCTGCGCTCGGCCAGCGTGCGCGCAAAGGCTCCGCGCAGGATCGTGTCGCGCGCCGCATCCGGCTTGCCGAAGATCGCAGCGTATCCCGCCACTCTCACGAGACGAGGTTCCACACGCCGAGCCGGACCGCGATGCCGATCAGCAGCAGTGCGAGCGCACCGCGGACGATCCACTCGATCGCGGCCCTCCACGCGCTCGCCTTGGCATCGCGCCAGGCAGAGAGCAGCTCGCGCAGCTCGTCGATGTCGTCCTGCGCCGACGGATCGCCCAGGCCGAGCCGGTCGAGCACGCGGCGCGCACCGAGCTCGCTGGATTCCTCGATAATCGCGCGCAGGGTGATCAGATCTCCGCCCTGCGCATTGGCCTGCGCGATCAGCCGCGCGAGCATGTCTTCGTTTGTCATGAGTTCCCCATATCTTTGCAATCGGGCAAACGCCTTGGATGCATGGTTGGAAATTGCGATGGGTTTTGGCGGGCGGCCCGATGGCCGCACTGGGGACGCTTATTGTGGTCTATCTTTATTCGACCGATTTCTTCGCCGCCGACCGCTGCCTCGAGGCTGGCGGCAGCTTTCACTACGATCGCGGGGAATGCAGCTTTACGGAGAATTATGGGGGCGAAGTGCCCCCACTACTGCCCTTTTAGGCCCAGCAGTTCGCGCTTTTCCGCCGCGCTCAGAAAGTCGGCGGCGGAAACCTGCGCCCATAATTTTTCGCGGTCCTCGGCAAGGGCGGGCACGCGGTCGAGTTCGACCGCCAGGCTCGCCTTGGGAAACCACGCGTGGAGACCTTCCTGCAATCCGCTGAGGATCTTGCCCGCGAGCGGCAGCAGCGTCAGCCGCCACAGCGCGCGGTTGGCCTCGCGGTAGTTCGAATAGGTGTTGTCGCCCGGCAGCCCGAGCAGCATCGGCGGCACCCCGAAGGCGATCGCAATGTCGCGCGCCGCGGCGGCCTTGAGCGTGGCGAAGTCCATGTCGGCGGGCGAGAGCGCCATCGCCTGCCACGAGAGCCCGCCCTCGAGCAGCATCGGCCGCCCGGCGTTGCCCGCGCCCGAAAATGCGCTCGCCAGCTCGGCCTTCAGCCGGTCGAACTGGTCGGAGGTCAGCCCCGCGCCGTCGCCGGTCTCGTAGACCAGCGCGCCCGATGGCCGCGCCGCGTTCTCCAGCAGCGCGCGGTTCCAGTGCGATGCGGCGTTGTGGATCGCCACCGCCTGCTCCGCCGCCGCCAGCGACCCCGCGCCGTAGTGATCGTCCGCCGGATGAAACGCCTTGAGCTGGATCACGTTGGGCCAGCCGTGCTCGTCCTCGAGCGGGATCGTCAGCGTGCGATCCGCGAGCTTGTAGGCGTAAGCCGCTGGCCACCCGTCCTCCCCCGCCACCACCGAGACCCGCTCGGGCCGCAGTGCGAACAGCTCGACCGGCTTGCCGCCCGCGTCTTTCATCACCTGCACGTAGCCGTTGCCGTGGAGCAGCAACTGCGCGGCAAGCGTCTCGACCAGCGACTGCCCGGCGCTCGTTGCGGCGACCAGCGCGAGCAGCTTGTCGTCGGTAGGCGAGATCGGCGCGCTGCCGACCCCTTCGGCCACCAGCCGCACGCTGCGCTGGACCACCGGATTGTCGAGATACCCGCGGCGCACGGAGCGGCCATATTCGAAGCCGGGAGGCCCGCCGTCGAACGCGGTCGCCCAGGGGGAAACGAACCCGCGCGCCAACGGCACACGCGCGGCATTGCCCCCGCCCTTGAAGGCGGCGGCGAGACTGGTGAGGAAGGACATTCGATTTTCCTTTTGGAGTCGTTTGTTTGCGCCCTCAGGCGCCGGGCGCGGCCCATCCGGGCCGCTTGGCTTCCGCGGCATAAG
>JBBSMH010000036.1:0-11439 GCA_038233275.1 Sphingomonadales bacterium
CATTACAACGTCGAGGTGTTCGACAACGTCTTGGCCGAAAACGCGACCGCCAATGTGCTGGTACTCGCCTATCCCAACAAGACCAAGGATGAGGATTACAACCCGCTGCCGGTCAACGTGCTGGTGACGGACAACATGCACGGCCGCGCAGGCTGGAAGCCCGAGCTCGAAGGCGGCGAGATGCTGACGGCGGCGTTCGGCGGCAGCATCCCGCCCGTGATCCACGATGGCAACGGGCGAGATATCGTGGTTGACGACGCGGTCCCGGTGCTGTCGCTCGGCCTCACCCGCGCAGCGCAGCCGTTCAGCGAGGCCAGGCCGGGCCTGGTCGATCTCAGCGGCGGCGGGGTAAGGAAGCCCAGCCTGCCTGCGATCGTCCTGCCCGAAGCCATGGAAGCTGCCGTCCGGAAATGAGATTGCTGATCATCGCCCTGGCCGCGCTCGGTTTCGCGATCGCGGCGCGCGCCACTTCGCCCGTGCCGGTGAATATGGCGGCGATCGCTGAAGGAATGCCTGCGACTCTGGCCGAGTTCGGCTTTTTCGCTGGTAACCCGGCGGACCAGACCCCCGGCGTCGATGTCATCCCCTATCGCCTCAACACCCCGCTCTATTCCGACGGAGCGGAAAAACTGCGGTTTGTGTATCTGCCGCAAGGCGCGGAGCTCGACCTTGAGGCCGATGGCCTACTCCAGTTTCCGGTCGGCACGGCTTTGATCAAGACTTTCGCGTTCGGGGAAGGCCCCGAACGGCGGCTGATCGAGACGCGCCTGCTACTCCACCGGGCCGAGGGTTGGGTCGCGTTGCCTTACCGGTGGAACGATAAGCAAACCGAAGCTCGCCTGGCGATCGCGGGTGGGCGGGTAGCACTGACGACGCCGCAGGGCGAAAGCATCTCCTACCGTATCCCCAACAAGAACCAGTGCAAAGAATGCCACGGTGTGGGCGGGAAGGTGGTCCCAATCGGGCCCAAGGCGCGTAACCTCTCGCACGAATGGCTCGGCAATATGGTTGCCGTGGGTCATCTCGCCTCAACACCCGAAGACGCGGACCTCCTGCCGAAGTGGGAGGATCGCGAGCAGGCCGGCGCCGCTGAGGTCGCCCGCGCCTATCTCGAAGTGAACTGCGCGCATTGCCACCGGCCCGGCGCGATGGCCTCGAACTCCGGGCTCGACTTGCGGTGGGAGCAGGACGATCCGATCAAGCTCGGCATCATGAAGCGCCCCGTTGCCGCCGGCCGCGGATCGGGCGGGCACGAATTCTCGATTGTGCCCGGCGCGCCGGAGCAATCGATCCTCGTCCATCGCATGCTCAGCACCGACCCCGGCGTCGCCATGCCCGAGCTGGGCAAGTCGACCGTCGATGAGGAAGGGGTCGCGGCGGTGCGTCGCTGGATCGAGGATCTGGGCGGATGAAGTGGGTCGGCCGGGGAGCGATCGCGCTTCTCACGCTCCTCGTCGCGGCCTTCCTCCTCCTTCGCGTGCCAGACACCGATGCAGAGGAAATGCGCGCCAAATATGGCGGCGTGCCTTCGCAATTCCTGGAACTGTCGGACGGGCAGAGAGTGCATTTTCGCGACGAAGGGCCGCGCGACGCGCCTGCGATCGTCCTGCTTCACGGATCCAACGCCGATATCCATACCTGGCAGCCTTGGGCGGATCGGCTCAAGGCGGATTACCGCGTGATCCGCTTCGATCAGATCGGGCACGGTCTCACCGGCCCCGCGGTCGACGACGACTATTCGCTGGAAGCTTTCGTTGCGGACCTTGACGAGATTGCCACGAGGCTCGGCGCGGAGCGTTTTGTGCTCGCCGGCAATTCGATGGGCGGCTGGATTGCGATGGGATACGCCATGGCGCATCCGGAACGGCTGGAGGGGCTGGTGCTGGTCGACGCCGGGGGCGCCCCGATCCAGCGCGAGGGCGGTGGCAACCTCGCGTTCACCCTGGCGCGCACGCCAGTGGTGGGCCACCTGATGAGTCAGGTGCTGCCGCGCGCGCTGGTGGCCAGAAGCCTGTCGCAAAGCGTCTCCAACCAGAAGATCGTGACCGATGCGGCAATCGACCGGTATTGGGAGATGGCTCGATATCCAGGCAATCGCGACGCAACCCGCAAGCGGTTCTCCACCCCGCGCGAAAGCTTCGATCCCGCGGAGATTGCGCAGGTGGAAGTGCCCACGCTGGTGATATGGGGCGAAGAGGATGCTCTGATTGCCTACCGCGCGGCGGGCTGGTATCTGAAGCACCTGCCCAACGCCACGCTGGTCCCCTATCCCGGAGTCGGGCATATTCCGCAGGAGGAAGCACCCGACCGCAGTGTTGCGGACCTGCGCGCATGGCTGGAGAATCTTTTGGAAGGGAAAGGTTCGCGCGACATCGGAACCCGCTGAAACCATGCCCGTTCACTCAAGATAGTATGAGGGCGGGAAGGATTTTCCCCGATAATGGACGGCAGGAGGGTGAACACCATTGCGTAAGCTGGGCCTTATCGGCGGCATGAGCTGGGTTTCGACCCGCGCCTATTACGAACGGATCAACAAGCTGGTGCAGAAGCGGGGTTCGCCAACCTCGAGCGCGCCGTTGCTTATCGAAAGCCTCGACTACGCGCCGCTTTACGCGATTTCCGATGAGGAAGGCTGGGACAGGGCCGCGGCCATTCTCGGCGATGCCGCGCAGCGGCTCGAGGCAGCGGGCGCCCAAGGGCTGCTGATCTGCTCCAATTCCAAACACCGGGTGTACGACCGAGTGGCGGAAGTCGTCTCCATCCCCATCATCCATATCGCCGATTGTGTGGGCGAGAAAATGGGCGAGGCCGTGGAGAGCGCTGCGCTGCTCGGCACGCGGGGAGTTATGACCGAGAGCTTCTACCGCCAGCGCCTCGTGGCGCATGGCGTGGATCTGTTGCCGCCCGACATGGACGATGTCGAAATGGTCGACGGGATCATCTTCAAGGAATTGATGCTCGGCCGTGTGACGCGCGATGCGGAACGCGCGCTCAAGACCATCATCACTCGCAAGGAACAGGCGGGCGCCGATGCCATTGTGCTGGCCTGTACCGAGCTGGAACTGGTGGTCGATACCGATGCCAATGTGTTGCCGGTGTTCGACAGTACCGAAATTCACTGCAACGCCGCCGTCGACTGGATATTGGGTGGCGGTTGAGGACGGGTTTCGTGTCCTTTGGGTGACACCCGCCTACCGTCAGGGAGAAGTTCACAGGCCTGCACTTGCCTTGCGGTCCAAGCGAGGCATTCTGCCTTTCTCGAAAATTGGGAAAGGGGACGTCTGAAATGAGGAAGTTCAATTTGGGCCGCATCGCGGCCGCGAGTTCGATTGCGCTCGCCGCTGCGGCATTTTCGGTGCCGGCGTCGGCGCAGAAGATCGAGAATTCCTATATCTGCGTGTTCAAACCCGGCGCGGTCGGCAAGGGTCAGGAACGCGCCGCCGCGAATGCCGCGGCCAATCGCGGGGGCGGATCGGTTACCCATGTCTACCGCCACGCCGTGCGCGGGTTCTCTGCAAATATTTCCGCGCAGGGCGCGGCCCGCATGCAAGCAGCCAATCCCCATATCGCCTATTGCGAGCAGGATCAGGTGATGAGGGTCGTCCAGGGCAAGGGCAAGCCTGGAGGGGGCGGCGGAACCGCGCCCGCGCAGAGCACGCCGTGGGGGGTCGCGCGCGTCGGGGGCGGGCAGAGCGGAGCGACCGGCCGCGCCTTCGTGATCGATAGCGGGGTGGACCTGGACCATCCGGATCTGCTTGTGAATGCCGGCATGTCGCGCAGCTTCACTCGCGAAAAGGACGCAGATGACGGTAACGGCCACGGCACCCACGTCGCCGGAACAATCGCCGCGATCGATAATTCGATCGGCGTCGTCGGCGTTGCGGCCGGAGCGGAGATCGTCGCGGTCAAGGTGCTCACGCGCTCGGGCTCGGGTTCCACCAGCGGTGTGATCGCCGGCGTCGATTACGTAGCAGATGTCGGCCGGACCGGTGATGTTGCCAACATGAGCTTGGGGGGCGGGGTTTCGATCACGCTCGACAATGCAGTCATCAACGCGGCTGCCGGCGGGGTGAAGTTCACTCTCGCCGCCGGGAACGAATCGGATCACGCGGACAATCACTCGCCCGCGCGCGCCAACGGGCCGAACGTCTTTACCGTTTCCTCCTTCGCAGAAGGCGATAACTGGTCGAGCTTCTCGAATTTTGGAAACCCACCGGTGGATTACGCTGAGCCAGGCTCGGCGATCCCGTCGACCTACAAGGACGGCGGCTACGCCACGCTCTCCGGTACTTCGATGGCTGCGCCGCACCTAGCAGGCCTGTTTCTGCTCGGTCCTATCCGCAGCGGCGGCAGTGTGAAGGGCGATCCGGATGGCAATCCGGACACGATCGGCATCAACTGATCGTATCCTAAGCTATTGAAGGGGCCGTGCGGCATACGTCCGCGCGGCTCCTTTTTTACGGACGCTTCCGGGTTGCCAATCTGTTCACGTTGTTCGCCCGCCGTCCTTGACCTAGGCACACCGGCCAAATGGACCGCGCCCCTTACGCCTCCGATCCTTTACAATCGCGCGGGCGGGAGTTCGCCGGAAACCGCGAGGGCGCGCGCGGTCCGCGCACCGAATTCCAGCGCGACCGCGACCGGATCATTCACTCGATCTCCTTTCGCCGCTTGCGCTCCAAAACGCAGGTCTTCATCGCCCCCGATGGCGATCATTACCGCACAAGGCTGACGCACAGTCTCGAAGTGGCGCAGATCGGCCGCGTCGTGGCGCGCCAGTTGCGTTTGGACGAGGATCTGACCGAAGCGCTGTGCCTTGCTCACGATATCGGCCATCCGCCCTTTGGCCACGCCGGGGAAAAGGCGCTGTCCGAGGCCATGGCGCGCACGGGAGGATTCGACCACAACGCTCACGGCCTCCGCATGCTGGCGCGGCTGGAGAGCCCCTATTGCGATCACGATGGCCTCAATCTGACATGGGAGACGCTGGAGGGGCTGGCCAAGCACAACGGCCCCGTGACCGCGCCGAATTGGGCGCTGAGCGAGGTCGACGCCGATTTCCCACTCGAACTCTCGCACTGGTCCTCGCTTGAAGCGCAGGTGGCGAGTGTGTGCGACGACATCGCCTATGACAATCACGACATCGACGACGGTTTGCGCGCCGGGTTTCTCGAGCTCGATGAATTGCTCTTGCTAGACTTTGTCGCCGATCAGTGGCGCAAGGTGGAGCAGCGCTTCCCGGCCGCGCCGCGCGAGCGCCAGCTACGCGAGCTCATTCGCGTGCAGATCGGCCTGATGGTCAACGATCTGCTCGGCTACACGCGTGAGAATTTGAAAGGCATTGCCGATAACGACGAGGTTCGCGAGGCGGGAAGGGCGCTCGTCGCCTTCTCTCCAGCGATGCGCGAGCAGGAGCGGCGTCTGAAGAAGTTCATGTACGAAAGGCTCTATTACCATCCCGAACAGATCGCCACGGCGGAAAAGGCGCGCGACGTGATCGCCAGGCTGTTCGTCGCCTATCGCCAGGATGCGAATACGCTCCCGCGCGAATGGCGCGAGCGGATGCCGGTGAGCGATCCCGAACGCAGCCGCCATATCGCCGACTTCATCGCCGGAATGACCGATCGCTTTGCCATCGATCAATGCCGTCGGATCTATGGCAAGGTTCCCGAGGGGTTGAGCAGTGTCTGAACCGGTCCGCCTGGGCCTGATCGGGTCAACCGGCCTGATCGGAAGAGCCGTGATGGAAATCTGCGTCGGGCGCGAGGATGTGCACCTCGGGGCGGTTGCGCGGCGCGAAGTCAAGCTTCCGCGCGGGGCCCGGATGGAGCTGTTCGTCGCCAATCCGGACAAATGGAACGAGGTCATCGAGGCTTTGCGGCCCAAGGCGATAATCTGCGCACTTGGTACTACATGGAAGAAGGCGGGCGAAGATGAAGAGGCTTTCCGCGCGGTCGATCAGCACCTTGTCCTCAAGGTGGCCAGAGCGGCTAAGGACCAGGGCGTTGAGCGATTTGTCGCAATAAGCTCGGTCGGTGCCGACCCGCATTCGAAAAACTTCTATCTGCGTGTGAAAGGCGAGGTCGAACGCGACCTCCGCAAGCTCGGTTTCGACCGGCTGGACGTCATGCGCCCCGGGCTGCTGCGCGGGCCGCGCGAAAACGATCGCCGCCTGGCCGAGCGCGCCGCCATCCTGGCCAGCCCGGTGGCGAACTTGCTCCTGCATGGAGAACGGCGCCGGTTACGCGCGATCGCCGCAGAGGTCGTGGCGCGCGCCGCGATCGCACTCGCCAAGCGCGCCGCGCGGGGCCGCTTCAGCCATGAATATGACGCGATCGTGCGCGCTGCAAAGACCCTGCCCGATCCTCTCGCGGCGGATTGAGGGGAGACCTTTGAAACGTCACGCCCCCGCAGCTGCACGCAACTCCTCGCCGATTGCCGAAATTCTGGCCCGTGAATTGCCGGCGAACGGTGTGGTTCTCGAAGTGGCAAGCGGCACCGGAGAGCACGCGCTGTTCATGGCGCGGCGTTTTCCGGCGCTTGATTGGCAGCCGACTGATCGCGATCCCGATGCGCTCTCGTCGATCGCCGCCTGGCGCGAGGAGGCGGAGCTGAACAATCTGCTGGAACCGCTTCCCCTCGACGCCGCTCGCAGCACCTGGCCGGTCGCGAGGGCCGATGCCATGCTGTGCATCAATATGGTCCATATCAGCCCGTGGGAGGCAACCGAGGGCCTGTTTTGTGGAGCGGCGCGTCTGCTCCAGCCAGGGACTCCGTTGATATTATATGGGCCTTATGTTGAGGAAGCCGTGACGACAGCGCAATCCAACCGGGACTTCGATGCCAGCCTCAAGGCGCGCGATCCCCGCTGGGGGCTGCGTGAGGTAGCGCGGATGGATGAGTTGGCGGCGCGGAACGGGTTTGCACGGACGGCACGCCATGCAATGCCGGCCAACAACCTCATTCTCGTCTATCGCCGGACCTGAATACGAAAACGCCCGCCGGTTAGGGCGGGCGTTTTCTGTCTTGCGAAAACGGCTTGGTTCAGATGACTTTATCGCCTGCTTCGCCAACCGATTCGATATCGTTGCCGAGGCCTTTGACGGTATTGCAGGCCGAGACACCCAAGGTCATCGCCGCAAGCCCGAAGGCCAGAAAAATCTTGCGCATCTTAGTTCTCCATCGCTTCTGGTGAGCTCCACCAGGCTCTCTCGCCATAACGTGCTGCCGACTGCCCGGTTCCCCGGTGTGGGGACACGCGTCTTGCGCCATGCGCGCAGCCGACCATATCGTGCGAAATGAAAAAGGCCGATTTTTTCCTGTTCGCCAGCGATGCCGAGCTGCTCGCGGTAGCCGGTGCCCTGATGCTGGCGATCGCCGCGCTGGCGTTGGCGATGGACGGGCGCAGAGTGAGGCGGCGTGAGATCAACCGGGTCGGCTGGGTGCCGTGGACCGGTGTATTTCTCGCCTGCATGATTATCGGGGGTGGAATGCTTGCACTGGCTATTCCCGGCATGATTGCCGCATAGGCGGGGTCAGAGGCAGGCCTCCAGATAGGCCTGGTCGAAGCCGAACTGGCGCGCCTTTTCGAGGGTGTAGGGGCGCAGGCCCGAAGAGCGGAACTCGCCGAGAATCTTGCCGTCCTCGCTCTCCTCGAGATATTCGAACTTGAACAGTTCCTGGGTGACGATCACGTCGCCCTCCATCCCGATCACTTCGGTGACGTTGGTGGTGCGGCGCGAACCATCGCGAAGGCGCTTTACCTGAACAATGAGATCCACCGATTCCGCGATCTGGCGGCTGATGGCTTCCTTGGGAATCTTGATATCGCCCATCAGGATCATGTTTTCCATTCGGCCCAGGCATTCGCGCGGGCTGTTGGCGTGGAGCGTACACATCGAGCCATCGTGGCCGGTGTTCATAGCGGCCAGAAGGTCGAAACATTCGGCGCCGCGAATCTCGCCCAGGATGATTCGGTCCGGACGCATGCGCAGCGCGTTCTTGACCAGGTCGCCGATGGTGATGGCTCCCTGGCCTTCCAGGTTCGGCGGGCGCGTTTCCAGCGGCAGCCAGTGCGGCTGCTGCAGCCGGAGTTCCGCCGCGTCCTCGATCGTCAGCACGCGCTCGCCCGGGTCGATCATCTTCGACAGGGCGTTGAGCATGGTCGTCTTGCCCGAACCGGTGCCGCCCGAGATGACGACGTTCATCCGGCATGCGCCGGCGATCTTGAGCGCGGTGCACATTTTCTCGCTCATCGAACCAAAGTCCCTGAGCATGTCGAGCGTGATCGGCTTTTCCGAGAATTTTCGAATCGAGATCGCCGTGCCGCGCAAGGACAACGGCGGAACGATCACGTTGACGCGGCTGCCGTCCTTGAGGCGCGCGTCGGCCAGCGGCGTTGTCTGATCGACGCGGCGGCCCACCTGGTTGACGATGCGTTGCGCGATCTGGAACAGGTGCTGCTCGTCGCGGAATCGGATCGGCGCCAGAATCAGCTTGCCGCCCTTTTCGATGTAGGTCTGGTCTGGTCCGTTGACCATAATGTCCGAAACGTCGGGATCGCCGAGCAATTCCTCCAGCGGGCCGAATCCCAGCAATTCGTCGACCAGCACCTTCTCGAGAGCGAACTGCTCGCGCCGGTTGAGCGTGATCTTGAGCTCGGCGAGCACCTCGAGGATGATCGGCCGGAATTCCTCCGAAAGCTCGTCCTTGCTCAGCGTGGCCGCGGCCTCCGGATCGACGCGTTCGAGCAGCCGGGGGAGGACCTGTTCCTTGATCTTGTGAACGCTGGCCTCGAAGCCTCCAACTTCCGATTCGCCGCTGTGAATCGCGTTGGCGCGATCGTCGAGACGCGAGAGCGCATCGCTGCCGGGCGTGGGGGAATCGGGCAGTGGCGGGAACTGTTCGCCGCCCTCGTCGGCCGGGGACAGTTTGGACTGCGAGGGAGTGGGAGTGCCGCCTTGCATCGGCTTGGCGACGCCGAATTTCGGCCGCGCCCCAGCGCCCATTCCGCTGGCGCCGTTTTTCCGTCCGAAAGCACTCATTGACGAAAACCCCCAAAATCCTCGAAGCGCAGCCGTTTCCCATGCAAGGGGGACGGCCGGACCTGTCTCACTTGATGTGGTGAATAATTCGGAAACCTTGATTTTTCCCTAAGGTGCAGGCGGCCCGGCGAGCCGGAATTTGCTTTGGCCAAACCGCGTTCCCTGGCCTAGCGGTGCGCGATCACTCGAGGGCGAGAAAAGCATGCAACATGACGAGCGCAGCGGCTTGCTGCTGGCGATTTCCGGTTTCGCCCTGCTGTCTGTGGGCGACGCCGTGATCAAATCGATGGCGGGAGCGTGGTCGCCGCTGGCGGTCGCGGCCTTGCGCTTCGCGATCGGTGCGGTGGGGCTGGCGATCCTGTTGCTCGTCAGGGAAGGGCCGAGCGCTTTCCTCCCGCGCAATCCGCGGCTCCAGCTGGGACGCGGCGCTGCCCTGGCGGGAGCGACCTTGTGCTTCTTTTCGGCGATTTTCGTGATGCCGCTCGCCGAGACCATGGCCATCACCTTCATGGGGCCGATCTTTGTCGCCTTGTTGAGCGGTCCTCTGCTGGGCGAAAAGGTCAGGCGCGAAGTGTGGCTTGCCTGTGCCATGGGGGTCATCGGGGTTTCGCTCGTGCTAAGGCCCAATCTGGCCGCGCTCGGGTGGTTCGCGCTGCTCCCGCTGGCCTCGGCCTTCTTCTTCGCACTCATGGTCATCGCCAACCGGGCAAGCGCGGGGCAGGGCAGCCCCCTCTCGATGCAGTTCTTCATAGCTGCCTGGGCCTTGCCATTCCTGCTCGTGGCCACATGGTTGGGCGACTTAAGCGGTTCCTCGTTTCTGGACGTCGGGATGCCCCGCGAGGATGTCGTATTGCGCAGCGCGATCGTGGCGCTGACGGCGAGCACCGCTCACTGGCTCGCCTATCTGGGGACGACGCGCGCCGGCGCGGCAACAATCGCGCCGATGACCTACGTCCAGATGCTGGTGGCGACGCTGCTCGGCTATCTCATCTTCGGCGACATGCCCGATTTGCTGACACTGGCTGGCGCCGCGATCATCATCGCAGCCGGGCTTTTTCTCTGGATGAGGACTCCTTCCGCGCCGGTCGCAATGCGCCGGTAATTGATTGCCCGCGATTTGCCGTTAAGGCGGCATCCCACAGGCAATCGGGGTTGATACATGTGCGGCATCATCGGCATCGTCGGCAAGCAACCGGTCGCTCAGCGGCTGGTTGATGGGCTGAAGCGAATGGAATACCGCGGCTATGACAGCGCGGGGATTTGCACGATCCATGACAGCGAGCTGATCCGGCGCCGCGCGGAGGGCAAGCTTGCCAATCTGATAGCTGTGCTGAAGGAGGATGCTGCGCCCGGAGAGATCGGCATCGCCCACACGCGCTGGGCCACCCATGGCGCCCCCACCACCACCAACGCCCACCCGCACGCCACCGGTAGCCTCGCGCTGGTCCACAACGGGATCATCGAGAACTTCAAGGAACTGCGCGCCGAACTGCGCGCCGAGGGCCGGACGCTCGAGAGCGAGACCGACACCGAGGTGGTGGCCCACCTCCTCTCGCGCGAGGTGGAAAACGGGGCGTCGCCGCAGAGCGCGGTGCAGACCGTCCTGCCGCGGCTCCGCGGTGCGTTTGCGTTGGCGATTGCCTTCCGAGAGCACCCCGGCCTGCTTATAGGGGCGCGTCGCGGATCGCCGCTCGTGGTGGGCTATGGCGAGGGCGAGATGTTTCTGGGGTCGGACGCACTGGCGCTCGCTCCGCTGACGCAGAATATCGCCTATCTCGAGGAAGGCGACTGGGTCGTGATCGATCACGAGCAAGCGCACATCTTCGACGACGAGAACAATCCCGTGGAACGCCAGATCACCACGTCGGGCGCTTCTGCCGCAGCGGTAGAGAAGGGCAATTACCGCCATTTCATGCAGAAGGAGATTTTCGAGCAACCGACCGCCGTTGCGCAAACGCTCGGCTCCTACCTCCGCCAGTCGGACAATTCGGTGGCGCTCCCGCAATTCGATTTCGACATCTCGGCGATTAGACGCGTGACCATCGTCGCCTGCGGGACATCCTTCTATGCGGGAATGGTGGCGAAATACTGGTTCGAACAGTTCGCGCGCGTTCCCGTGGACATCGATGTCGCGAGCGAATTCCGCTATCGCGAGCCGGTGCTTGAGCCCGGCGGCCTCGCGCTGTTTATCAGCCAGAGCGGAGAGACGGCGGATACGCTGGCCGCGCTGCGCCACTGCAAGGAAAACGGTCAGACTATCGCAGTGGTCGTCAATGTCCCGACCAGCACGATGGCGCGCGAAGCGGACCTGTTGCTGCCCACGCATGCGGGCCCCGAGATCGGCGTCGCCAGCACAAAGGCGTTCACTTGCCAATTGGCGGTGCTCGCCGCGCTC
>JBBSMH010000037.1:0-11379 GCA_038233275.1 Sphingomonadales bacterium
ACGCCCGCCAACGTTTCCTTGCCGAGATCGCGCTTGCGTTTCTCGTCCTCGACATAGGCCTTGGCCTCGAGCCAGGTCTGCCGGTTGACCGCGAAATTGCCCATCCTCGTGGAGGGCATGCGGCCCCGGTTGCCGTAAACCCGCTTTGGGTTCTCGCCGCAGGCCATCTTGAAGCCGTAGGGCGCACCGGGAAACTTCATCGCCTGCACCGTGCGCGCGGGCACGTTCTTCAGCGTCACGCTGCGCCCGCCCATCAGATTGGCCGAACCCGGCAGGATTTGCAGCGCCGTCACCCCGCCATTCGCGAGCGCGCGGGTAAAACCCGGGTCCTGCGGCCAGACCGAATGCTCGGCCCAGACTTCGGGCGTGGTGGGATTGGTCGCCTCGTTGCCGTCCGAGTGAGCATCGACCGATGGCGTCGGGTAGTCGCCCAGGTGCGAATGGATGTCGATCACGCCGGGCGTGACGAATTTGCCGCTGCCGTCGATCCGGTCGTAGCCCTCGGTGGAAACCGAAGCATCGCCCACGGCCACCACCTCGCCCTCGCGAAAGAGCACGGTGCCATTATCGATCCGCCGGCCCTTGCCATCATAGACCGTCGCTCCGACCAGCGCGGTCGGCCGGCCGGGATAGGCGCGATAGGTGGAGGGGTAGGGCGCGGCGCCATCTTCCCCAACCGGCGCAGTCCATTCCTTCGAGGATCCTGAACCGCTTGGGCCGTCGGCACCGGTGGTCGCGCATCCCGCCATCGCGAAAGCCGCAGCGCAGGCGAACAAGGCGTTGTTTCTCATGGATACCCCCAAATGCAATCGGGCCGGAGCATTGCTGCCCCGGCCCGACCGGTCAATTACATTCGTCGAGCCAGATGGACCGCTCAGCGGTTCTCCTCGTGCTTGCCGGGCATTTGGGGATCGGTCGAAGGATGCATGCCGGCCTCCTGCGCTTCGAGCCCTGCTCCCGCCTGGCCTTCGAGATCGTCGCCGACATTGTCGTCGCGCAGCGTGTCGAGGTGCATCCAGTGCTTCACGAAGCGTGAGACGAGAATGACCACGATGCCGACACCGATCGCGACAAGGCCGATCTGCCAATAGATGTCGAGAGTGCCCTGGCGAGTCATCTCGCCATCTTCGCCGCCGGTGGCGGCGCCGATCATTCCGGCAACGTAATTGCCGCCGGCGGTGGCGAAGAACCACGCACCCATGATCAGGCTGGCCAGATGGCGCGGCGCGAGCCGGTTCATCGCGGAAAGTCCCACAGGCGACAGGCAAAGCTCACCGGTGGTGTGGAACAGGTAGATGCCGAACAGGAAGATCACCGGGATCCGCGCGTCCACACCAACCGTTGCCGCGCCCCAGACGAGCACCAGGAAGCCGAAGCCCAGCTGAACCAGGCCGAGCCCGAACTTGGCCGGAGTAGAGGGTTCGAGCCCTTTGCGCCCGAGCCAGGTCCAGAGCATGGCGAACAGCGGCGCAAGCAGGATGATGTAGATCGGATTAATCGACTGGAAGATCGGCGCGGGAACCCCGCCCAGATCGATATAACGATCGGTGAACAGGTTGAGCGAGCCGCCCGCCTGTTCGAACAGCCCCCAGAACAGCGGCTGAAGCGCGATCAGGAAGAGGATCGCGAACAGGCGCTCGCGAGGCTGCTTGTCCAGCTTGAAGGCCTCGTAGAGGACATAGCCCAGTAGCGCGAGGCCGGAGACCAGCATGAGGCCGCCGACAACCGACTGGTACTGGATCAGCAACCACATGATCGCGACACCCAGTACGCCGATGCCGTACATGGTCATCTCCGTACCCTTGCCGAGGGGACGGGTCGGCTCGCCCTGGCCCAGAAGCAAAGGCTTGCCGAGAATGAACACGATCAGGCCCAGCAACATGCCGAGGCCCGCCATGCCGAAGCCGTACGCCCAGCCCAGCGTCACACCGAGATAACCGGCAATGATGGTGCCGATCGCCGCGCCGACGTTAATTCCCATGTAGAAGATGGTGTAGGCGCCGTCGCGGCGTACGTCGGTCCGCGGATAGAGCTGGCCGACGATGACCGAGATGTTCGCCTTGAGGAAGCCCGAGCCGACGATGATGAACGCGAGCGCCAGCCAGAACACGTTGATCGTCGGATCGTTCTGTCCGCCCTCGCCCTCGAACGCCATCAGGAAGTGGCCGGCGGTCAGCAGGACCGCGCCAAACTGGACCGCCTTGCGCTGGCCGAGGTAGCGGTCGGCGAGCCAGCCGCCGAGCACCGGGGTGATGTAGACCAGGCTGACGTAAGCGCCGTAGACGATGTTCGAGGCGCTGTCGTTGAACAGCCAGTGCTGCGTCAGGTAGAAAATCAGCAGCGCGCGCATGCCGTAGTAGGAGAACCGCTCCCACATTTCGGCGAAGAACAATATGTAAAGGCCCTTGGGATGGCCCCCGACTTCGCTTTGTGGACGAGTGACGGCGTAGGCGCCGATCGCCAGGAATACGATGAGAACGACTGTCGCGATCGCTGCGATCCAGTCGCCCTCGTTCCAGAGAGCCATGTCTTTCATGCCAATATCCCCAAACCGTTGTTTCCAGCCGGCTCGGGCCGGCATTGAAGGGCCGCACCCTAGCGAGAGAATTCGCCATGTGAAGCATTAGTTACAGCCGAGACCGGCCTGCAGACAGAATCCGAAAGCGGTCGGGAACCTTGCGCGCCGCGCTGTATTATGTCACTGATGCACTATTCATTCGGGGATGCAGCATGTCGAACCAGGCCAAGCCGGTTTATCTCAAACTCCGCGACCTGATCGCCGCGGCGATCATCGACGGGCGCTACAAGGAAGGCGAAATGCTGCCTTCGGTGCGCGCGCTGGCGGCGGAGCAGGGGGCGAACCCGCTGACAGTGGCCAAGGCCTATCAGCAATTCCAGGCCGACGATCTGGTTGCGGTGCAACGAGGGGTGGGCATGTATGTGGTGGAGGGTGCGGCGACAAAGCTGCGCCGCCGCGAACGGGAAAGCTTTCTGGCCGAAGAATGGCCCGAGATCCGCGACCGGATGGACCGTCTGGGCATCGAGCCGGCCGAGCTGCTGGCCGACGCCTGAGGGCAGGAAAATTCGTATCTGGCAACTTGCAGCATTGCGGCTCATCTGTCACAAGTCTGCCGTTTAGGCCGCCACGGGGAGGGGGCCGATAGGATCGCATCGATTTACAATCCGACCGCGTCTGAGTGGGCGGCATTAAGGGCGATTATGATCAGATCCGAACTACTCGCTGAACTCGCCAAGGATAATCCGGGCCTGCGCGCCGACGAGGTCGAGCAGGTGGTCGATATCTTTTTCGAGGAGATCGCCGAACGGCTGGCCGAGGGCGGGCGCGTCGAGCTGCGCGGTTTCGGCGCCTTTTCGACCCGCCAGCGCGAAGCCCGCAAGGGTCGCAATCCGCGCACCGGCGAGGCTGTCGACGTGCCCGCAAAGAACGTGCCCTATTTCCGGTCCGGCAAGGATATGCGCCGCGTTCTCAACGAGGACTGAGCCTACTTCGCGTCCGCCGATATTGCCGCATTGTCCAGCGCCCGCTAGGCGGAAAAGAGATCTCGCGGGTGTGGCGGAATGGTAGACGCCGGGGACTTAAAATCCCCTGATCCTTGATCGTGCCGGTTCGAGTCCGGCCACCCGCACCAGTTTCGACTGCGCGCAACAGTCCGGAGGACTGTTTCGGGTCGAAACTCTCGAGCGCAAGCGAGCATCGAACTGGGCGCTCCGGTCAGTGTCGGACCGCCTAACACTTCGGCTTGCCGATTTATCCTCGTATTAACCCTTAGGGCGTAACAAGGCCGTTCGAAGGGGCATCGGCCTACGGCGCATGCGAGCACGGGGACAGCGTGTGCGCTTGGGGGTAGCAGGTATAATGAAGCACGAAGCCGTAGACACCTACAACGCCTGCGAACTCGGCCGTGAGGGCGAGCAACGCGAAGCCAAGCGCTTTACCTCGTTAATTCGCTCGGCGAAGCTGGTCTCGACGCAAGGCGAGTTCGTCTGCGTCGTCCGCGACGTCGCCAGCAAGGGCATCAGCATCAGGACTTTCCACGATCTGCCGCCCGACCGGCATGTCGCGTTGGAACTCCAGAATGGCGAAATTTTCGAATTGAAACGCGTCCGTGCGGAAGGGCGGGTGGCGAGCTACACCTTTGACGCCCCGGTCGCGATCGAACGTCTGCTCCATGAAAGCTGGGATCACCCGAAACGCCAGCTGCGCCTCAACCTCGCGATCCCGCTTGTCCTTTCAACACTCGCCGGTCGGGTCGAGGGGATTACACAGAACCTCTCGCAACAGGGTGCATGCGTCGAATGCGATGCAGGGTTCGCGATCGATCAGACCCTGCGCATCGAAGCGCGGCACATGCCGGAAATTCGCGCCAAGGTGCGCTGGCGGCGCGACATGCATTACGGCCTGGTATTCGACAACACCTTCACCCTGAGGGATTTCGCTCTGCTTGCCGCGCGCCTGCAAAGCCCGGCGCTGGTTTCGCCAGACCTGTCCTGAATTCCGCCACGGGCAGCGAGCCCCGCGGCGGATAATCCTCCGCCTCAGGCAGCCCGGAAACCCATGGCCACCCCGTTGATGCAATGGCGTTTGCCGGTCGGCTTGGGGCCGTCGTCGAAGATATGGCCCAGATGCCCGCCGCAATCGGCGCAATGGACCTCGGTGCGCGGATAGCCGATCTTGCGATCGGTGCGGGTGCCGACCGCGCCGGGGAGCGCGGCCCAGAAGCTGGGCCAGCCGGTGCCGCTGTCGAATTTGGTGCGCGAGGCGTAAAGCGCATTGCCGCACCCGGCGCAGAGGTAGAGCCCCCTTCGCTTCTCCTTGTCCAAGGGCGAGGAATAAGGACGCTCTGTCCCCTCTTGCCGGAGCACGCGGAATTCTGCTTTCGTCAGTTTCTTGCGCCACTCGGCCTCGCTGCGGGCGAACGGAAAGGAGCGCGCCTGAGCCGGACTCGACCCACAACCGGAAAGCGCGAAAGCGCCAGCGCCCAAAAGGCCGAGGAAGTGGCGTCGCGGCTGGCCGGTGTTTTGCATGCCCGCCGTTTAAGCGGGTTTGCCTGAATGTAACCGAAACGCCCGGCCCGCTGCACCTGTAGCCTCAAAATTCGGTGATCTCGACTTCGAGCTTGCGGAAGCCGTGGACGAAATTCGCGCGCACCCGCTCGACATCGCCCGCGACATGCACCCGCATGCGGCGCTTGTGCATTTCCTCCAGCAAGACGCGCAATTGCAGCTCCGCCAGCCGCGCGCCCACGCAACGATGGATGCCGTAACCGAAGGAAAGGTGCCGCCTCGCATTCTCGCGCGCGATGTCGAGCTTGTCGGAATCGTCGAACATCTCCTCGTCGCGGTTGGCGGAAAGATACCACAGGATCAGCTTGTCGCCTTGCTTGACATGCTGGCCGAACACTTCGGTATCCTGGGTGCAGGTGCGCCGCATATGCGCCAGCGGGGTCTGGTAGCGGATGCATTCCTGCACCGCGTTGGGAATGAGGCCGGGGTTCTCCTCGAACGCCTTGCGCTGGTCGGGAAACTTGTCGAGCCCGTGGATGATACCGCTCATCGTGTTGCGGGTGGTGTCGTTGCCGCCGACGATCAGCAGGACCAGATTGCCCATGAATTCCTCCGGGCTCATCTGGTTCATCGCTTCGGAATGGATCATCATCGAAATGAGGTCGCCCTTAGGCTCGGCATTCGCGCGTTCCATCCACAAGGTCTGGAAATAGGCCGCCATCTCATGGAGGATGTCCATCCGCATCTCGTCGAGCTCGCGCACCGTGGCAAGCTCCGTATCGCCCGCCCAGTCGGACCAATAGGTCAGCATCCGGCGATCCTCCCAAGGGAAACCGAAGAGGATCGCGAGCATCCCGGTGGTGAGCTCGATCGAAACGGTATCGACCCAGTCGAAGACCTCTCCCCGAGGCAGCCGGTCGAGCACCTCGCCGGTACGAGCGCGAATCTGCGTCTCCATGGCGGTCATGGCCGAAGGGGTGAACTTGGGCGCGACGGTGCGCCGCTGGCCGGTGTGCTTGGGCCGGTCCATCGCGATGAACATCGGCAGCTCGAGACGTTTTTCCCGGCCCGCTTCGGCCATTTCCTCGTCGCTCAGCCGATTGAGAATTGTGATCCCGCCATATTCCCAGCTCGAGGAAAACACCTCCGGTAGTGCCTCGATGTGCTGGATCGCCTTGTGCCGAACCACTGCCCAGTATGGCCCGAACGGGCTTTCGTCGATCCAGTGGAGCGCGCCCGCCTCGCGCATCTCCTTGAAGATCGGCTGCCAGCGGTCCTCGACATAGATGTCCGAGCGGCTGACATCCCATTTGTTCGGATGGTGGAGGTGCTCCTCGGGATGATCTTCGAAATGCTGCTTGAGCGCGTTGTAGGCGCTCGGCTCGGTGCGGCATTGCGGACGTTCAATTGCAGCGCTCGCCATGGTTCTCTCCAGCGGTGCGGCTCTCCCCGGAGGGCCGACCAGTCAACCGGACGCATCCTGCCGTAACCGACACAGGTGTCAACAGCGAGTTGCAAAGCAGAACTTAACCGCCGCCAGATGATTAGGGAGTGCTTGCTTTGTCAGCCCGGCCAGCCATCATCGATCCGGACCTCGCGTTCGGTGTTGTCGATGCTTCTGGGGGTCGCGACATCGATCGGGTCCGGGTAAGCATGGGTTGAGCGCCAATCCTGGCGCAAGAAAGGGTAAGACAGCAGGCTTGGTTAAGGATCCTTCGACCGCTCCATTGCAGGAGGCGCTTCGCGAAGAGGCGCACAGGCTCGGCTTTGCCGCCTGCGGCTTTGCCGCTGCCGGAGGCGATCCGCTGCGCGACGAGCGCTTCGAGCGATGGCTGGGCGATGGCCATCACGGCTCGATGGAATGGATGGAGGCGCGCAGGGAACAGCGCGCATCGCCGCAAGCGCTGTGGCCCCAGGCGAAGAGCGTCATCGCGCTGGGCATAAGCTACGCTCCGCCCAACGATCCGCTGGCTCTGGACGGGAAGGGCGAAAAGGCGCGCATTTCGGTCTATGCGCAGGGGCGCGATTATCACGATGTGGTCAAGAAGGCACTGAAGGCGCTTGCCCGCTGGCTGATCGCGCGCGAACCCCAAAGCGAACTCAAGGTCTTCGTCGACACCGCGCCGGTAATGGAAAAGCCGCTGGGCCAGGCGGCAGGGATCGGCTGGCAGGGCAAGCATACCAACCTCGTCAGCCGCGACCACGGCAGCTGGCTGTTTCTCGGGGCGATCTACACAACGATCGAATTCGAGCCCGACCCATCGCATGGCGACCGCTGCGGCTCCTGCCGCGCCTGCCAGGACGCCTGCCCCACAGATGCTTTCCCCGCGCCTTTCCGGCTCGATGCGCGGCGCTGCATTTCCTACCTCACGATCGAACACAAGGGACCGATCGCGGAGGAGTTTCGCGAGGCGCTCGGCAATCGCATCTACGGCTGCGACGATTGCCTCGCGGTGTGCCCCTGGAACAAGTTTGCCCAGACCGCTCGCGCGCATGCGAAGCTGTTGCCGCGCGAGGATCTGGTGGCGCCCGATCTGGCCGAATTGCTGACGCTGGACGATGCTGCCTTCCGGCAAAAGTTCTCGGGCTCGCCGATCAAGCGGATCGGCCGCAATCGCTTCGTGCGCAATTGTCTTTATGCCGCCGGGAACAGTGGTTCGGCTGCGCTTGGGCCCTACGTGCGAGCCTTGTGTTCGGACCCCGATCCGGTCGTGGCGGAGGCGGCACGTTGGGCTGGCGCCCGACTCAAAACATCTCCTTGAGCGGCGTCTGAGTGTCGACGAGGAGCCCGGGGTCGATTTCCGCGCGCGCTTCGATCAGCTTGCGGCCTTGCGCGTAGTCGCGCGTCGCATTGACGCAATCGAGCGCGATCACGCGCCCTTCCTTGAGGTATATCACGGAGAATTTGCGCTCTGCCGGGTCGCCCCGCACCACTGTGGCGTCATGACCCAGTGACAGGCCGACGGTCTGCAACCGCAAATCGTACTGGTTGGACCAGAACCACGGAAGAGCGTTGTAATCCTGCTTGTCGCCCATGATCGCGTGCGCGGCGCAAGTCGCCATGTCATGGGCGTTCTGGACCGATTCGAGGCGGATCACCGCGTTGTCGGCGTAGGGGTTGGCGTGCGCGGCGCAGTCGCCGATGGCGTAGATATCGTCGAGCGATGTGCGACAATAACTATCGACATCGACCCCGTGGCTGCCAGCCGCCCCCGCGGCGATCAGCGGCCCGACCGAAGCGACAATGCCAATCCCCACGATCACCACGTCGCAGCGCAGGCGCTCGCCGGCATCGGTGATCACCGCGCTGACCCTGCCGTTCTCGCCTTCGATCCTTTCGACACCGGTCTGCAGGCGCAGATCGACGCCATGCCTGCGGTGCTCCTCCTGATAGAATTCGGACAGCGCCTCGCCCGCGACACGCGCCAGCACGCACTTTTCCAGTTCCAGCAGCCTTACCGTGCACCCGCGCTTGCACAGGACGGCCGCGGCCTCGAGCCCGATGTATCCGCCGCCGACCACCACCGCGCGCCGGGAACCCCCATCGAGCTCGGCTTTGAGCGCATCGACATCCGCGCGATTGCGCACAGTATGGATGCCCGCAAGATCGGCTCCCGGGCAAGCCAGACGCCGCGCATCGCCGCCCGCTGCCCATATCAGCTTGCGATAGCCGACCCGGCTTCCGTCGCCGAGTGTGACCTCATGCGCCATCCAATCGACCTCGGAGACGTTCCTGCCGAGCATAAGTCGAATGTTCCGCTCGGCCCAGAAAGTCTCCGGACGAATGAGGATTTGCTCGAAGGGCTTATCGCCCGCGAGATAGTCCTTGGAGAGCGGCGGCCGCTCGTAGGGCGGAACGCGGTCACGGGAAATCATGAGGATCGAATCCTCGTGTCCAGCCTGCCGCAGGGCGATAGCCGCCTGCGCGCCGCCGTGGCCCGATCCGACGATGACGATATCGGCTCTGTCCATCCCGGCGGGGTGACTCGCCTTAAATGTCGGCGCGGTCAAGCACGAGCGGTGACATGGTTAGCGGTCCAGCAGATTGCGCGCCATGCTCGCCACCTGCGCCAGCATCGCCGGCGCAAACGGGCTTTGCGTCTGGGCCCGCACGATCATGGCGCGGAATTGGCGCACCCCGACGGCATTTTCCGCGTGCCATTTCTCGATCATCGCCGGCATGTCCTTCTTCGCATCCTTGCGCCGCGAGAGGCGACGCAAGAAGCCGAGCCGCATCTGCTGGAAATCGCGCGCCAGCCCAGCGACGAGCAGACGCTCCCACACGTCCGAGGGGTTCATCATGGCGGCAGTCGCCTGCGCCCAGTCCAGCCCCAGCGTGCTGCCCAGCGCGATAAAAGCACGGGTCAGATCGAGCACATCAATGTCCTGCGTCTTGGCTAGCCGCGCGAGGCCGACCGAGCCATCGATCTCGAACAGATGCGCGACGCGAGCGGCGAGGGCTTCGGGCGCGCCGGCCTGGGCAAGTTCGGCCTGCAAATTTTCTGACTGCAACTGGCTCTCGTCAGCCAGCAGGCTGTCGGTCGCCCTTTCCAGCTTGCGCACGCCCTTGCCGAGTTCGCCAATGACATCGGAGGGCTCGCGCGTTCCCGCCCCGGTCGTCAGGAGATCGGCCATGTGGAGGCGCATGCCCCGGGCAGCGCGGTCGAACAGCAACAGACGCGCCTTCTCCGGCATCGCGGCGATGTCGAGTTCGGCCCATAACTCGGGCAGGTCGAACAGCTTTTCCGCGATCACGAAGACGGTCGCGACCTGGTCCAGCGTCGCGCCTTCCTCTTCGGCGAGTTCGAAGGGAATGACCATGCCGAGCCGGTTGACCATCCGGTTGGCGAGCTTGGTGGCGACGAGTTCCCGGCGCAGGCGGTGGTTGAGGATCTGCGCCTTGAACTTGCTCTGCATCGGCTCGGGGAAGGCTTCGATCAGCAGAGGCTGGAGCGCCTCGTTTTCCGACAGCGGGCTGGTTTCGATCGCGTCCTGAAGCACGAGCTTGGTCGAGGACAGGAGGACGGCGAGCTCGGGGCGAGTCAGCCCCGCACCGTCGGTGGCGCGCCGACCCAGCGTCTCGTGATCCGCGAGCCCCTCGGTACGGCGGTCGAGAACGCCCTTTTCCTCGAGCGTCTCGATCAGCCGCAACTGGGCCTGGATCGCGCGCGCCGTGCCGGTCTCGGCGATGGAAAGCGCCAGCGCCTGCAACCGGTTGTCTTCCAGCACCAGCGCGGCGACCTCGTCGGTCATCGCTTCGAGCAGGGCATTGCGCTTGGGCTCGGCGATGCGGCCTGCGCGGTGCGCGGCCGCGAGCGCGATCTTGATGTTGACTTCATTGTCCGAGCAATCGACCCCGGCGGAATTGTCGATGAAGTCGGTGTTGATGCGTCCGCCCTGGAGCGAGAATTCGATCCGCGCCGCCTGCGTGATTGCCAAGTTCGCGCCCTCGCCGATTACCTTGGCGCGCAATTCATTGGCGTCGACACGAACCGGGTCATTGCCCGGATCGCCGACCTGAACGTTGTTCTCCTGGCTCGCCTTCACGTAAGTGCCGATGCCGCCGAACCAGATGAGGTCGACGGGTGCCTCGAGTATCGCCGATATCAGCGCCTCGGGTTCGATCCTGGCCTGCTCGATACCAAGCGCCTTGCGCGCCGCTTTCGACAGATCGATGCTCTTGGCGTCGCGCGGATAGACACCGCCGCCGCGCGAGATGAGGTTCTTGTCGTAATCGTCCCAGCTCGAACGCGGCAGTTCGAACATGCGTTTGCGCTCTTTCCAGCTGGTTTCCGGGTCGGGCGTGGGATCGATGAAGATATGGCGGTGATCGAAAGCTGCGACCAGTCTGATCGCCTTCGACAACAGCATGCCGTTGCCGAACACGTCGCCGGACATGTCGCCGCAGCCGACCACCTCGATCGGCTCGCTCTGGACATCGACCCCCATTTCGAGGAAGTGCCGCTGCACCGAGACCCAGGCGCCCCGGGCGGTGATGCCCATCGCCTTGTGGTCGTATCCGTTCGACCCCCCGCTCGCGAAAGCATCGCCGAGCCAGAAGTCGCGGTTTTGGGCGATGGCATTGGCGACATCGGAAAACCGGGCGGTGCCCTTGTCCGCGGCAACCACGAAATAGGGATCTTCCCCGTCGCGGATCACGACATCTTGGGGATGCACCACCTTGTCATCGACGATATTGTCTGTGACCGAAAGCAGCGTGCGGATGAACACCTCGTAGCTGGCCTGCCCCTCGGCGGCCCAGCCGTCGCGGCCGACCTGCTGATCGGGCAATTGCTTGGGGTAGAACCCGCCTTTCGCCCCGGTCGGCACGATCACCGCGTTCTTGACGCGCTG
>JBBSMH010000038.1:0-11293 GCA_038233275.1 Sphingomonadales bacterium
GGACGACGGTTCGCCTTCCTCCTCGCCTTCCTCAAGGAAATCCTCGGCTTCGAGCGGATCGAGTTCGGGCAGATCCTCGAGCTCCTGCTCGACTTCGTCGTGCGATCTGCGAGCCGTGCTGCGGGGGATGATCGCGGACAGCAGGCTGCCCCAGCCGCCCATGTCCACCGGTTCGGGTTCGGGTTCGAGCGCTTCGGCGGCGAGATCGTCGGCAGAAACCGAAACGCTTTCTTCCTCGGCGTGTTTCTTCGCCTTGCTCTCCACCTGCTTCGCAGCCCTCGGCAGCTCCGCCGTGTCCATGTCCATGTTGAGCTCGACCGCGATCGCGCCGAGGATCGCCAGCGGCTCGGGCAGGCGGCCGGGGCCGAATTCGCCGCAAGCCATGTCGCCTTCATCGGGCTCCATCATCTTGACGCCCGCCTGCCGCAGCCATTCCGCGTTGCGCCTGGTCGCCTCGTGTTGCCACATCCGCACGTTCATGGCCGGAACGGTCAGCACCGGCTTGTCGGTGGCGAGAATGAGCGTGGTCGCCAGATCGTCGGCGATACCCGCGGCCATCTTGGCCAGCAGGTCTGCGGTGGCCGGGCACACCACCACCAGATCGGCTTCGCGGCTGAGCTGGATATGGCCCATCTCGACCTCGTCCTTGAGATCGAACAGCGAAGTATAAACCTTGTTTTCGGACAATGCAGCGAGCGCCATAGGCGTGACGAATTGTTGCCCGCCTTCGGTCAACACGCAGGTGACCTCGCCGCCGGCCTTGCGGATCAGGCGCACCAGCTCGCACGACTTGTAAGCCGCAATGCCACCCCCGATGACGAGCAGGATTTTGGGCCCGCTCACCTCGCCCCGGCGGTCCTTGCGACCCGCCGCAGGCGCGCCGGTGCGGATGGCTGAGTGCATTCCCATCGTGTCATCCAGCGCGTGCTAGCGCCCCCTGCCCGCGATTGCCAGCGCGTTGGGCGCCGGACCGGTTCGATGCGCCGCCGCGTCTGTCCCCCCGGTGGTGCGGGACAAACACGACGGCGCAAGTTGGCGGATATTAACCCCATTTACCCTTTGTATCCCGATACCGGGGATGGTTAACGCGTACAGTGGGGTTGTTAACCTTGGGCTGTCCCTCCTGAGCGAGTCGGGAACGCGTATCGCACAAGCGTACGCGGGAGTGGTGGGTCAGGAAAGTGTCGCGGCGCGGACGCATGCCACCGGCCCGGTCAGCCGATCCATCCCTGCCCTATCGCCGCCCAAACCAGCGCCCCCCCGACCGCTGCCGCGAGCACATATCCCAGCGCCCCGCGACCTTCGCTGCGGCGCACGCGCCTCTCCCACATCAGTTGGATGTGGGGCAAAGGCGGGGGTTCGGGCGCGCCGCCCTTGGCCGGATAGCTGTCCTCGATACGCCGTACCAGCTCGGGAATGCGCAGCAGGGTCGCCGTATCCTCGCGGATACGATCGGCGAGCGCGGCTTCGGGCCCCAACTCGTCGCGGATCCACTCGCGCACGAAGGGTGCCGACACGTCCCACATGTTGATCTGCGGGTTGAGCTGGGTCGCGATGCCTTCGACCATCACCATGGTCTTTTGCAACAGCAGCAGGTGGGGCTGGGTCTGCATGTCGAAGTCACGCGTGATCGCGAACAGCCCGTCGAGCATCATGCCGACCGACAGTTCGCTTACCGGCTTGCCGCGCATTGGCTCGCCGACGGCGCGCAGTGCGGTCGCGAACTCGTCGAGATTATGATAGCTCGGCACATATTGCGCCTCGAAATGGATCTCGGCGACGCGGCGGTAATTGCCCGTCGTCAGGCCGTAGAGGATTTCCGCCAGCCATTGCCGCGCGCGCCGGTCGATCCTGCCCATGATGCCGAAATCGATCGCCGCGATAGTGCCGTCCGCCTTCACGAACAGATTGCCCTGGTGCATGTCGGCGTGGAAGAAGCCTGCGCTGATCGCCTGCTTGAGGAAGGCCAGCACCAGCCGGGCGGCGAGCGCGTCAGTGTCGTGCCCGGTGGCGCGCAATTCCTCCGTCTTGCTGATCTTGATGCCATCGATCCATTCGACGGTCATCACCCGGCCATTGGTTCGGTCCCAGTCAATGTCGGGAACGCAATAGCCTTCGGTGCCGACCATCGCTTCTTGAAGTTCGGAAGCCGAAGCCGCCTCTCGCCGCAAATCGAGCTCGCGCGTGGTCCAGCGCTTGAAATTCGCGATGGTCAGCGCCGGGCGCAGCCGGGCTGCCTCCCCGCCGAAGCTTTCGAGATGGGCGGCGGCCCATTCATAGGTCTGGATGTCGCGGGCGAACCGTTCTCGTATTCCCGGGCGCAGCACCTTGACCGCCACCTGTCGGCCTCCGGTCGTCACGGCCCGATGGACCTGCGCGATGGAGGCGGCGCCTACTGGTACCGGGTCGAATTGCGAATAAAGCGATTCGAGTGGATGGCCGAAACTCGCCTCGATGCTGTCCCTGATCGCGTCGAAGGAAACGGGGGGCAGATCGTCCTGGAGCGTGAGCAAAGTGCGCGCGGCTTCCTCTCCGACGAGGTCTGGCCGGGTGGCAAGCGTCTGGCCGAGCTTGATCGCCGCGGGGCCGATATCGCGGAAGGCGCCGGCGTAATCGGGTTCCCGCGGCTGAAGCGTCCCGAAGCGGGCGATGCGCGCCAGGCGCTTGACCGGCGGTGGCGTATTGGGATCGTTCTCGATGCCGCGCAACGCGCCGTGGCGAGCGAGCGTGCGGCCCCATTTCAAGAGCCGCCAGATGTGCGTCGCGGGGCGTGCCACGCTTTAGACCTTCCACCCCGAATGGATCGCGACCAGCCCGCCCATGATCGGCTCGGCGCGGGTGTTCTGGAACCCTGCCGCGCGGATCATCCGCTCGAACTCCTGCTTCGGGGGGAAGCGGCGGATCGATTCGACCAGATAACGATAGCTATCCTCGTCGCCCGCGATCGCCTTGCCGATGCGCGGCACCAGCCGGTGCGAGTAGATATCGTAGGCCTGTTGGAAACCCGGCCATTCGACATCGGAGAATTCGAGGCAGAAAAACCGCCCGCCATATTTGAGCACCCGGTGCGCCTCCGCCAGGGCGCGATCGATATGGGTCACGTTCCTGATCCCGAAAGCGATCGTATAGGCATCGAATGTGCCGCGGGGGTAGGTCAGCTCCTCGGCGTTCTGGCACGACCAGGCCAGCCCGGTCACGCCGCGTTCGCCCAGCTGCTTGGGCGCCCGCTCGATCCCCACGTCGAGCATGTCCTGGTTGATATCGGCCACCGTAACCTGCGCCCCACAGCGCGCCAGGCGGAAGGCGATGTCTCCCGTGCCGCCCGCCATGTCGAGGATCGCCTCGCCCGGTTGTGGCTTAACCCGGCGCACGAAGCGGTCCTTCCACAGCCGGTGCATCCCACCCGACATCGCATCGTTCATCACATCGTATTTCGCCGCGACATTGGAGAATACCGCTCCCACGCGCTCGGTCTTTTCGCGCGGTTCGATATCTTCATAGCCAAAGGAAACCGTGTCGGTCGTGCCTGGGTCCGTCATGCCTTCGTCTATCATGCGGGGGCCTTAGGGGAGTTTCGGCAGGCCGAAAAGGCTGTTAGGCGCGGCCCCGATGCCCGAACTTCCCGAGGTAGAAACCACCGTGCGTGGCCTTTCCCGCTCCCTCGAAGGCGAGCGGATCTTGCGCGTGCAGATCAACCGGCCAGACATGCGCCGTCCCTTTCCACGCGATCTGGTCCAGGCGCTGACGGGGGCCAGGGTTTCGCACCTAACGCGCCGCGCGAAATACGGGCTAATCCACACCGATCGCGATTGGGTGATGGTCTTCCATCTCGGCATGAGCGGACGTTGGCGGATCGACCCTGCTCGGGCCGACCGACACGATCACCTCGTCCTCGACACCGCGGAATATCGCTTCGCACTCAACGACCCGCGGCGTTTCGGCTCGGTCGATCTGTTGCGCGAAAACGAACTGGACAGCTGGCCGCCGTTCGCCGCGCTGGGCCCGGAGCCGCTCGGCGAGGCGCTGACGGCCAATCATCTGTGCGTCGCCACCAGAGGCCGCAAACAGGCGATCAAGCTGCTGCTTCTCGACCAGCGGATCGTCGCAGGGCTGGGCAACATCTATGTCTGCGAGGCGCTGTGGCGGGCGGGCATTCACCCGCGCAAGGCAGGCGGCAAGGTGACGCTACCCCAGCTGCACCGCCTGGTTCAGGCAATCCGGGAGGTGCTGACCGAGGCGATCCGCGATGGCGGTTCGACTTTGCGCGATTATGCCGCGCCCGACGGAAAGCTGGGTTATTTCGCGACCCGCTTCGATGTATATGGCCGCGAGGGGCAGGCGTGCCACCGCGCGGATGGTGGCACGGTGCGGCGGATAGTCCAGGGCGGACGCAGCACCTGGTTCTGTGCGCGCTGCCAGCGCTGAGCGAATTCCTTGACGATTCGGCGCAGGAACACTAAGTGCGCCGCTTTCCGGCGGTAAAGCGCCGATTTTCGCCAGATTCGAACGGTACATCGGGCTGCAGAACCGCGGTCCTCTACAAGACGAGCCAGAGCTAAGGACCACAACATGGCCAATTCGCCGCAAGCCAAGAAGCGTATCCGCCGCAATGATCGCCGCGCCGAGATCAACACCGCGCGCGTCAGCCGCATCCGTTCCTACCTCAAGCAGGTCGAAACCGCGTGCGCCTCCGGCGACAAGAAGGCCGCTGCCGAGGCTCTCAAATCGGCCCAGCCCGAACTTGCTCGCGGGGTGGCGCGCGGCGTCATTCACAAGAACACGGCCGCACGGAGAATGAGCCGGCTGAGCAAGCGAATCGCTGCGCTTTGATTCGATTCGGCCGCTGCAACAGCAGGCCGAGGGGGTTTTTAAGTCCGGGGCCGGTGCCGAGGGGCATCGGCCCCGAATTTTTTTCACTGCGCGATCCGCGCCCCGGCATGGTTTCGAAAGGCTGAAAGCACGCGTTTGTCACGATTCGCGGGGGCGGAAAATCGAAACCCTAGGGAATCTGGGGGCTTGAACGCACGCCTGCGGGTTTGCGGCGAGTCAAGGCTCATTATTTCATAAATGTTGCAATTTCCCCCCTTGCGTCCAAGCGGAAGCGAGGCCTAACAAACGTGCATCCGGAGCGGGACAGTCCGGACATTACGTGAGCGAAACGAGGGAGAACGCCCGGAGAATCCGATTCCCGGGTAATGGCGCAGCCTTGCCGTCTCTCGTCGGGATTTTTGCCGGGAATGCGCAGGGACAGCGCTTTCGCGAACGGGGGAGGTACGTCTTTCGATGGTCAAGGTTTCGGGAACGAGCGCAAAGCGCGCGGGGAAAGAGGATTTGATGGAAGATCTCGAGGCGGTGAACCTGGCTGCGGATTGGGCAGACATCAGCCAGGGCCTGCGAAAGGATCTCGGTCACCAGATCCACAGCCAGTGGATCAAGCCAATCCAGGTGGGAAGCATCGACCCGGAGACCGGCACCCTCGATCTCTTCATGCCCACCGAGTTTTCGGCCAATTGGGTCAACGAGCGCTTCAAGGATCGCCTCTCGCTCGCGTGGAAAATCGCGCGAAGCGAAGTGCGTCATGTGAAGATCAGCGTGCACCCCGGGCGTCGCCAAGTTGCCGATCTGAACCTGCACGCCAACGGGCGCTTGCCGGCCAACGACCTCGCCGACACCTCGATGATGGCGATTTCCGCCGATACGCTGGGCAATGCCGGCTTCACCTCCTCGGTCGGGCTCGACCCACTGTTGACCTTTGCCGCCTTCGTCACCGGCGAGGCGAATGTGCTGGCTTGCAATGCCGCGCAGCGCATGGCCGCACCCGAGCAGCCGCAGTTCAGCCCGCTCTATCTCAAGGCCGCGACCGGTCAGGGCAAGACCCACCTGCTCCACGCAATCGGCCACAACTACCTGCGCGCGCATCCGCGCTGCCGCATCTTCTACTGCAGCGCCGAACGCTTCATGGTCGAATTCGTCCAAGCGCTGAAGCAGAACCACATGATGGAATTCAAGGCGCGGCTGAGGGGCTTCGACCTGCTGCTGGTGGACGATATCCAGTTTATCATCGGCAAGGCGGCGGCGCAGGAAGAACTGCTTTACACGATCGATGCGCTGCTCGCCGAAGGCAAGCGGCTGGTCTTCGCCGCCGACCGTGCGCCGCAGGCGCTCGACGGGGTCGAGCCGCGCCTGCTCAGCCGGCTGTCGATGGGCTTGGTTGCGGACATCCAGGCGGCCGACATCGAGCTGCGCCGCAAGATCCTCGAATCGAAGCTGACCAAATTCGCGCCACTCGAAGTACCCGACGACGTCATCGACTTCCTCGCCCGCACGATCACGCGCAATATCCGCGAACTGGTGGGCGGGCTTAACAAGCTGATCGCTTATGCCCAGCTCACCGGCCAGGAAGTCTCCCTCCAGCTGGCCGAGGTGCAGCTGACCGATATCCTTTCGGCCAATCGCCGGCGGATCACCATCGACGAAATTCAGCGCACCGTGTGCCAGTTCTACCGTATCGACCGCAGCGAGATGAGCTCCAAGCGCCGCGCGCGCGCGGTGGTCCGCCCGCGGCAGGTGGCGATGTATCTCTCCAAGGTGCTCACCCCCCGCAGCTACCCCGAGATCGGGCGCAAGTTCGGCGGGCGCGACCATTCGACGGTTATCCACGCCGTCCGCCTCATCGAGGATCTGCGCCAGCGCGATGCTGACATGGACGGTGATGTGCGCAGCCTTCTGCGTCAACTGGAAAGCTGAACCCTCCACAAATCGTGCACCGTTGATCGACAGGTCCTGTCGACAGCCTGTCCACGTCCTGCCAACAGGTTTTCCATGAACCTGTCCCCCGCCCGCCTCGACCGTTTTGCGCGCCATATCGTGCTGCCCGAGATCGGCGGTGCCGGGCAGGTGGCCTTGGCGGGCAAACACGTCGCGCTGGTCGGGCTGGGCGGAATTGGTTCGCCTGCGCTGCAATATCTGGCGGGTGCGGGAATAGGCCGGCTGACCCTGATCGACGACGGGGCGGTAGAGGCCTCCAACCTTCAGCGTCAGACGATCTACACCGAACGCGATATCGGCCACGGCAAGGCGGTGGCAGCGCGGCAATGGTGCGCCGATTTCGACCGCAGCCTCGAAGTGGCGATCAGCGATCGGCGAATCGATGCGAGCAATGCCGGCGAGCTTTTGGCGGGAGCCGATCTGGTGCTGGACGGCACCGACAATTTCGCCTCCCGGCTCACGGTGTCCGACGCCTGCGTCGCGGCGCGATTGTCTTTGCTTTCGGCGGCCGTCGGGCGCTTTCAGGGGCAGGTCGGCGCATTCGCCGGGCACTTGCCGCAGGAGGCCTGTTACCGGTGCTTCGTCGGCGATGCCTTCGATGCGGAAGATTGCGACAGCTGCGCCGAAGACGGCATGCTCGGCGCGATGACCGGCTGGGTGGGCACCTTCGCGGCGCTTCAGACGGTTCGCCTGCTGGTCGACGGCGTGAGCAGCTTCGGTGGTCCGCAATGGGGACAACTGTACCTGCTCGACGGGCTCAAACCCGAGATGCGCAGCTTCCGGATTGCCAAGGATCCGGGCTGCCGCGGTTGCGCGAGTTCAGCAAAAATGCCGGAGTAGCGGAAAAGACATTCACGCCTCCCCAGGGTTTCTTCCGGCAGAAGGGGTTGGCGGAACGAGTTTTCGCCAACTCCGTCTGGAAACTCCGGACCCTACTACCTGGGGGGCAGGAACGTGACTTCCCGCATCAGATACTCGCCCGTGATATCACGGATATTGGGATAGACCGTAGTCGTTGTAGTACGCACGGTCGCTTCGTTCGCGTTCTTTAGCACCACTTTGATCAGGTTATCCCATCAGAACCTCTTCCACCCAGTCGGGCACCAGTTCGCTCGCCGGGCCCTGGCGCGATTCGTCGAACCAGTGCGAGCCCTCGCTGCGCTCCAGATTGAGTTCGAGCGTGCGCGCGCTCAGCTCCCGAGCGTCGCGCACGAAACCCGCGGCGGGATAGACCGCGCCGGATGTGCCGATCGAAACGAACAGGTCCGCGCTCCGCAGCGCGGCATAGATACGCTCCATCCCATAAGGCATTTCGCCGAACCAGACGACATCGGGCCGTAGCGAGCGGGTGGCGCATCGCGGGCATTCGGGCCGGTCAATCAACGGGCCCGTCCAGCGCATCCTTTCATCGCAGGCGGTGCACCAGGCGTTGAGATGGGTTCCGTGCATATGCAGCACCCGCCGCGCCCCGCCCCGTTCGTGCAAATCATCGACATTCTGCGTGACGATCAGTAACTCTCGGTCCTGCTTTCGGGCCCACTCGCGGTCCAGCCGACCCAACGCTTCGTGCGCGGCGTTGGGCGTCTTGGTCTGGATCGCTTCGCGGCGCATGTCGTAGAAGCGCAGGACCAGATCGGGATCGCGCGCGAAAGCCTCGGGCGTCGCGACGTCTTCTACCCGGTGCTGTTCCCAAAGGCCTCCGCCCCCGCGAAAGGTGTCGATCCCGCTTTCGGCGGAAATTCCCGCTCCGGTCAGGATGACGATGTTGCGTATCTCGCTCATGATGCGCATGAAGCACCCTGACGCGGGGGAGAGCAATGGCGCGCATCGGGATTATCGGCAGCGAAGGGCGGATGGGACAGGCCATCGCCCGGTTGCTCGAAGCAGGCGCGCACGAATGTGCGGGCGGCGCGGACATGGGCGCCGATGTCGCCAAATTGGCCGAGAACAGCGATGTGCTCGTCGACTTTTCCTCGCCGCACGCGCTCGAGGCCAGTCTGCATGCCGCCATCGGAGTGGGCATTCCGCTGGTCATTGGGACCACGGGGCTCGAGCAAAAGCACCATCAGGCAATTGACGATGCGGCGCGCGCCGTTCCTCTCCTCCAGACGGGCAATACCTCTCTGGGTGTGACCCTGCTCGCGCATCTGGTCGAGGAGGCGGCGGCGCGGCTCGGGGCCGAATGGGATATCGAAATCGTCGAGATGCATCACCGGATGAAGGTCGATGCGCCTTCGGGCACCGCGATCCTCCTCGGCGAGGCTGCGGCGCGGGGGCGGGGAATCGAACTGGCTACCAATCGCGAAAGCGGGCGAGACGGGCATAGCGGACCGCGGCGCGAGGGCGCCATCGGCTTCGCCGCTCTGCGCGGAGGGACCGTGGCGGGCGAGCACCAAATCATCATCGCCGGCGAGCAGGAGCGGATCGTCCTCTCGCACAGCGCCGAGGACCGGGCGATCTTCGCCCGCGGCGCAATCCGCGCGGCGGAGTGGCTGATCGACAAGCCGCCCGGTCGCTACACGATGCAGGATGTGCTGGACCTGTGAGCGCAGGCGCCACCCTGCGCCAGCGCCTTTATGCCCAGATCGATCCGCGCGCGCGCAATATCGAGGGGCTGTCGGTCTTCAACAAGCTGGTGGTGCTGTTCGTGATCGGTGCCACCCTGGTGGCGATCCTCCAGACCGAGCCGGCGCTCCGGGCCGAATACGGCGAGGACTTCCTCTGGTTCGAAATCATCGCGGGCGCCGTGTTCGTGATCGAATACCTTCTGCGCTTCTGGGCCGCACCCGAGGGGCCGGGGGAAGGTTCCGCCACCGCCAAGCGGTCTCGCTTCGTCCTCTCGCCGATGGCTTTGCTCGACCTGGTCATCATCGCCTCGATCTTCCTGCCGCTGATCTTCCCCAATTCTTCCTTCCTGAGGATGCTGCGGGTGTTCCGCATTCTTGCACTCGCCCGCCTGACGCGCTTTTCGCGGGCGCTCCATTTGATCCTCGGCTCGATCCATGAACGTCGCTACGACCTGATGATCACCATTGCGCTGGCCGGTTTCCTGATGCTGTTCGGCGCGACCGCGCTTTACTGGCTGGAGGGGGCGATCCAGCCAGAGGCCTTCGGCTCGATCCCGCGTGCGCTGTGGTGGGCGGTGATCACGCTGACCACCGTCGGGTATGGCGATGTCTCGCCGATTACTGCGGAGGGCAAGCTGGTCGCGGGCTTCGTGGCGCTGGCGGGCATCGCGCTCGTCGCGCTACCCACGGGCATTCTTGCCGCCGCCTTCAGCGATGCCATGCAGCGCCAGCGCGAGGCCTTGAGGGAAGCCGCGCAGGACGAGGCATGACGAAAGAGCAGATTTTCGAATTCTTCCGCCGTCTGGCGGAGGACAATCCCGCGCCCGAGACCGAACTCGAATACGGTAATGCCTACCAGCTCGTGGTGGCGGTGGCCTTGAGCGCGCAGGCGACCGATGTCGGGGTAAACAAGGCGACCCGCGCGCTGTTCGCCGCGGTCGAGACGCCGGAGCAGATGCTGGCGCTGGGCGAGGAGGGGCTGAAGGAACACATCAAGACCATCGGCCTGTTCAATTCCAAGGCTAAGAACGTGATCGCGCTCTCGCAGCTATTGGTCGATGAATACGGCGGCGAGGTGCCCGACACCCGCGAGGACCTCGTCCGCCTGCCCGGTGTGGGGCGCAAGACCGCCAATGTCGTGCTCAACTGCTGGTTCGGGCAGGAGACCTTCGCGGTCGACACGCACATCTTCCGCGTCGGCAACCGCACCGGGCTCGCCAAGGGCAAGACGCCCGAAGCCGTCGAAGCCAAGCTCGAAAAACGCGTGCCCCAACCCTTCCGCCTTGGGGCGCATCACTGGCTGATCCTACACGGCCGCTATGTCTGCAAGGCGCGCACGCCGGAGTGCTGGCGGTGCCCGGTGGTGGATTTGTGCAGCTACCGGAAGAAAGTGCTGGAGAAGCCGAAGGGGCGGTGAGCAGCTATCTTAGTTTTTTGCTCCAATGGAGCGTTGTAACCCATTGCAACGCTGTCGAGCCTTTCTGTTTCTTGAGTTCCATCGCTGCGCTTGTTCGTTACTTGCCCATGACGGAGGAGGAACATCTCGGCGCTCGCATTTTCGAAGCTCCCAATCGAGATCAATGGGCTTCGGTCCCACATCGCTATAACCGTATTCTGCGCAGTCTTCCTCTTCGACTTCCCCAGCAATATCTCGAATGTGATCGCTGGATGGAGTTTCACCCAAAGAAGGGTTCTGTGCAGCTTCAATTAGATCAGCCAGAATAGGCTCTCGCTCGGCACCCCAAGGGGCGCACATAGCCTTCGCAACTTCCGCTATGAGCTGATCCCAAGCCTCCCGTTCAGCCTCTGACTGTCCCGTTGTTGGGCTTCCACACGCAGCCAAGCCCGCCGACATGGCGAGAGTGATCGCGACTCTTTCGGGATCCGACTTTGCCCTAAACATCGTCCGCCGATATCAATTCCTCGCGATCGAGTTCGCCTGTCATGTGCGCCACCAC
>JBBSMH010000039.1:0-10946 GCA_038233275.1 Sphingomonadales bacterium
CTTACCATGGGGTTGTTCCTGATACTCCCGCTGGTGGTCATCCCGCTCACCGTGTTCGGCCGGCGGCTGCGCAATGTCAGCCGCACCAGCCAGGATCGCGTCGCCGATATCGGCGCGATGGTCACCGAGGTGCTTTCGGCGATGAAAATCGTCCAGGGCTTCAATCAGGAAGCCCGCGAGCACGCGCGCTTCGGCGCTGCGGTCGAGCGGACCTTCTGGGTGGCCAAGCGGCGGATTCTCCTCCGCGCCCTGCTCACCGCCTGCGTCATCCTGTTCGTGTTCGGCGGGATCACGATCCTTGTCTGGCGCGGGGCGGAGGCGGTCAATGCAGGCACGATATCGGGCGGCACCATCGCCGCCTTCGTGCTGACCGCGGGGCTCGTCGCGGGCGCATTCGGCGCGCTGAGCGAGGTCTACGGCGATCTGCTGCGCGCCGCGGGGGCCGCGAGCCGGCTGGGCGAGCTGCTCGAAGAAAAGCCGGCAATCGCCGCGCCCGCGCGCCCGCAAGCGCTGCCCGATCCGCCGCGCGGAAGCCTCTCGTTCCGCAACGTTACCTTCCGCTATCCAACGCGGCCCGAAGTCGCGGCGCTAAAGGATTTCAGTCTCGAGGTCGAACCGGGCGAGACCGTCGCCATCGTCGGCCCCTCGGGTGCGGGCAAATCGACCATCTTCCAGCTCGCAGAGCGGTTCTACGACCCACAGGCGGGCACGGTGCGGCTCGACGGCATCGTGCTGACCAGCGCCGACCCGGCACAGATCCGACGGCGCATCGCCTTCGTCCCACAGGAAGGCGTGCTCTTCTCCGCCAGCGCGCGCGACAATCTGCGCTATGGCCATTGGGAAGCGAGCGAGGACGAGATCTGGCACGCCGCGCGCGCCGCCAATGCGGAGACTTTCCTCGACGGTCTACCCCAGGGCCTGGACACCTATCTCGGCGAGAACGGCACACAGCTCTCGGGCGGCCAGCGCCAGCGTTTGGCCATTGCACGGGCGCTGTTGCGCGACGCGCCCATCCTGCTGCTCGACGAGGCGACCAGTGCATTGGATGCCGAGAGCGAGAAACTGGTCCAGGACGCGCTCAACCATCTGATGGAGGACCGCACCACGCTGGTCATCGCCCATCGCCTCGCCACCGTGCGCGCTGCGGACCGCATCGTTGTGATGGACGGGGGTCGCATTGTCGAGCAGGGAACGCATGCCGCGCTCTCCGCCGGCGGGGGTCTCTATGCGCGCCTGGCCGAGCTGCAATTCGGCAGCGAAGCCGCCTGAGAGGGCTGGTTTTTCGACCAAAGTCGTTGGGCTTCCGACCGGGGTCGACTCCCTTTTCGTATCGGTGGTAACGACTCTTCCCAGGGGTCGCCCGCGCACCGCCGCGCGCGACCGGGATTGTCCGGGAGAATTAAGATCATGAGAACCACGCTCTTCGCCGCCGGCGCTTCGGCCCTGGCCCTGCTCGCATCCGCCCCGGCGCTCGCACAGGAAGAGACCTCCGCTCCCGCGGCGCAGGAAGTTCCCGTGCCCACCATGACGTTTGGCGAATGGGGCTTCGATACCGATTATCTTTCGCCCTCGATCGATCCGGGCGACGACTTTTTCGCCTACTCCAACCAGAAGTGGCTCGACGCCAATCCGCTCCCGCCCGAATTCGGGCGCTTCGGCGCGTTCAACCTGCTGCGCGAGAAATCGACCGCCGACGTCAAGGCATTGGTCGACGAGCTGGTGGCCAAGCCCGCGAGCCAGCTGACCCCCGACGAGAAGCGCATCGTCGATGCCAACAACGCCTATCTCGATACAGATGCGATCGACGCGGCGGGCCTCGCGAAAGCGCAACCCTATATTGACGCAATCAGACACGCCGACACGCTCGCCGCGCTGGCGACGTTGTGGGGAACGCCCGGCTATCCCTCGACCATCGGCGGTGGGGTCGGCGTCGATTCCAAGGAGCCGACGCGCTATTCGGTCTACTTCGGTTCGGGCGGGCTCGGCCTGCCCGATCGCGATTACTATCTCGACGAAACCGACAAGGGCCGCGACATTCAGGCCAAATACCGCGACTATCTCTCCTTCCTGCTGGGTGAGACCGGCTACTCCGATCCCGCCGCGATGGCGCAGGCCGTCTATGATTTCGAAGAGAGTATTGCGCGCAAGGTCAGCTGGGACCGCGCGACCAGCCGCAACCGCGACCTCACCTACAACGCGCTGACGCCGGACGAGCTGAACGCGCTGGCGGGAGGCTTTCCGCTAGCCCCCGCTATCGCCGCGAGCGGATTTTCGGCGACCGACCGGTTCATCGTCGGCGACATCCCGCCGAGCGCCGAGCGTGCGGCGGAACTGGGTCTGGACGAGGAAACGCTGGCCAAGATCGGCGGCGGCACCCCGGCGATGTTCGAACTCCTGGTGGCCGCGCCGCTGGAAGTGTTGCAGGCCTGGACGCTCAAGGAGTTTCTCAAGAACAACGCCTCGGTCCTGCCGACGCGCTTCGACGAACGCGCTTTCGCCTTCTACGGCACGGTGCTGAGCGGCACGCCCGAACAGCGGCCGCGCTGGAAACGCGCCATCGCCGCGACCGAAGGACTGCTCGGCGAACTCGTCGGCAAATCCTATGCCGAGCGCTATTTCCCGGCCGAGAACAAGGCGGCGATGGACGAACTGGTCGCCAACCTTCGGCTGGCGCTGGCGCAGAGCCTCGACGAGATCGACTGGATGAGCGAGGCGACCAAGGAGGAGGCGCGCGCCAAGCTCGACAGCTTTACGCCCAAGATCGGCTATCGCGACAATCTCGAAACCTACGAGGGGCTCGAGATCGCGAGCGGCGACCCCTTGGCCAACCGGATGGCATCGGCCAGGTGGGAATGGCGGGACGATCTGGCCAAGCTGGGCGGGCCGATCGACCGGACCGAATGGTTCATGCTGCCGCAGACGGTCAACGCCTATTACTATTCGGCGCTGAACGAGATCGTCTTTCCCGCGGCCATCCTGCAGCAACCGTTCTTCGGCATTAGTGCGGACCCCGCGGTCAATTACGGCGCCATCGGCGGCGTGATCGGCCACGAGATCGGCCACGGCTTCGACGACCAGGGCTCCAAGTCCGACGCTGCCGGGGCGCTGCGTAACTGGTGGACCGACGCCGACCGGGCGGCGTTCGATCGGCGCGGCGATGCGCTGGTCGAGCAATACAACGCCTTCTGTCCGCTCGACGATGGCGAAACCTGCGTCAACGGGCGGCTGACGCTGGGCGAGAACATCGGCGATCTGGGTGGCCTGAGCCTCGCCTATCGCGCCTACAAGATTCACCTCAATGGCAAGGAAGACAGGGTCATCGACGGGTTGACGGGCGACCAGCGCTTCTTCCTCGCCTGGGCACAGGTCTGGCGCAGCCAGCAGCGCGAAGACAATTACCGCAACCGCCTGCGCACCGACAGCCACAGCCCCGAGGAATACCGGGTCAACGGCGTCGTGCGCAACATGGACGAGTGGTACGAGGCGTTCAATGTCACGCCCGAGGACGAGCTCTATCTGCCGCCGGAAGAGCGAATCCGGATCTGGTAGCCGCAAGCGGAATCGGTTTCACCGAGGGGGCGGAACAGGTCGCTTGACTTGTTCCGCCCTTCGTTCATGGACCCGCGCGCCATGACGCTTCTCCAGCAACTCGTTATCGCGATCGTCCAGGGGATCACCGAGTTCCTGCCGATTTCCTCGTCGGGACATCTGATCCTGATTCCCTATTTCACGGATTTCCCCGACCAGGGCCCACTGATCGATGTCGCAGTGCATATCGGCTCGCTGCTCGCGATCATCCTCTATTTCCGCAAGGATGTGATCGGCCTCGCGCGCGGGGGGTTCGCCAGCGTCGGACTGGCGCAGGATCCTGCCCAACGAAAGCTCTTCTGGTACGTGCTCGCAGGCACGATCCCGGCGGTGGCGATAGGCCTGTTTCTCAAGCTGGGCGGCTATCTGGAAAGCTTCCGGGTGACCGACCTCGTGGCCATTAATCTCATCGTCTACGGGGTCCTGCTGGGAGTGGCGGATCGCTGGGGCCGGCAGGTCAAGGCCTATGAAGACCTTACCCTGCGCGATGCGGTGCTGGTGGGGATAGCGCAGGCCGCGGCGCTGATTCCCGGCACCAGCCGCTCGGGCGCGACCATGACCATGGCCCGCTTCCTGGGCTATGAGCGGGTGGAGGCCGCGCGCTTCTCTTTCCTGCTGGCAATACCGGCGGTTGCCGGGGCGGGCCTGCTCGCTGCGCTCGACCTGGCCGATGCGACCGCCCGGATGCAGCTCGATGCAATCATAACCGGCGCATTCACCTTTCTTGCGGCGCTGGCGACGATGATGTTCCTGATGAATTTTCTTAAGAAAGCCTCGATGCTGGTGTTTGTGATCTACCGCGTCGCGCTGGGCGTGGCGTTGCTGGCAATCTTTTAAAGCTTTTCTCCGCTTTGGCCCGAAGTACCACAAGTCTTTGATTTTGCTAAAAGACTTAGTTGCAACATGAGCACACTCGGTTCGCCGCAAACTCGGAACTCCCGCTTGCCAAGGGGGTTTAACGGGTTTGGGACACTGGACAGGAATTTCCCGATGGGCCTGATAATTCTCACCGTGGTTGGCGCCGTTCTCGGCTGGCTCGCATCGATTTTGCTCGAGCAGGAAGACAGCTCCACAATTCTTTCCAGCATCGCCGCGGGCATTGCGGGTGCGTGGGTCGCGGCAATCATCGCCGGCGGCGCGCCGCTGCATTCGGGCCTGGGAGGTCTCCAACTTGTGTGGGCCACGTTGGGCGCCCTGGTAGCGATTGTAGTGCTCAATCTCGTTCGGCAGCGCGTGTTGCGTTAATCAGCCAGAAAGCTACTTACCTATCCGCCCGAGCGATGCTATGACGCTCGAGTTCAACAAAGGGGAAGATGAATGAAGAAGATTGCTATTGCATCGGTCGCCGCTCTGGGCCTCAGTCTCGCCGCTTGCGACGGTCCGCGTGAAGAAGCGATGGAAGACGCCGCGGAAAATCAGGAAGCCGCGCTGGACGCGCAGGCCGAGCAGATGGAAGACGCCGGCGCTTCTGAAGCCGAAGTCGAAGCCATGGAAGATCGCGCCGATGCGGTCGAAGATGCAGGCGAAGAGGCCGCCGACGAAATGGACGGCATGTAAGCTAGTCGTTTCCGCGAAGCTTGAAGGCGGGCGCCGGAGGGATCCGGCGCCCGTATTTCGTTGGGTCAAACCGGCCTTGCCCCTGACCCTCTGCCGCCGCGCAACGTATATTCCAGCGTGCCGCGGTTGAGCAAATGATCGACATCGATCACCGCGGTATTGGCATAGGTGAAGCCGGGACCGAGATTCCGGTAGAGCCTGTCGAAGTCGCGCTCGACCGTCTGGCGGTAGAGGTCCTCGAAACTCTCGATCACGAAATAGGTCGGCTGGAGATCGCTGATCACATAATCCGTGCGCATCACGCGATCGACATTGAGCATGATGCGGTTGGGGCTCTCCGCCTCGGTCGCATAGACAACCTCGGTCGGGCCCGAGAGGATGCCCGCGCCATAGGCCTTGATGCCGTCCTTCTCCTCGAGCAGTCCGAACTCGACCGTGTACCAGTAGAGAGCGCCGAGCGCCTTCAGCCGGTTGTAGCGCATCGCCTTCCACCCGGCCTTGCCGTATTCCTGCATGTAATCCGCATAGACCGGATCGGTCAGCATGGGGACATGGCCGAACACGTCGTGGAAGACGTCGGGTTCCTGGATATAGTCGAAGGTCTCTCGCGTGCGGATGAAATTGCCCGCGGGGAAGCGCCGGTTGGCAAGGTGCCAGAAGAATACGTGGTCGGGGATCAGCATGGGGACGGGCACTACGCTCCACCCGGTTAGCGCGCCCAAATCTTCCGACAGCTTGCCGAATTCGGGCACCCCGCCGCGATTGAGATTGAGCTTCTGCAGCCCCGCCATAAAGGCGCTCGCCGCACGGCCCGGCAGCACGTCCATCTGGCGCGCGAACAGATCGTTCCAGATCGCATCGTCCTCGCTGTCGTATTCGGTCTGCTTGGGCTCGAGCCAGTCCTCGCCGACGTGGTCGGGTTTTTTGAGGGGCGCCGTGAAGACGTCTGCCGGAAGTTCGGGCAGCCGGGTAAAGTCCTGGTCGGGTTCAGCGGTTGTGGCCATGGCCACCTATTTAGGCGTTCGCGCCCGGTCTGACAAACTCAACGACGCGAAGCGGACGCCTCGACGACCTGCCGCCCATCTTCCGCAAAAGCGCCCAACTCGTATCGCTCCGCGCCATTGCGCATTGCCAAGTGCAAATGCTCTCCTGCGATTGCGGGGCTGACCGCGCGAAAGGCGAAATCCGCCAGAGCGTTCTCACCCAGTTCTCGCGCCGCAAGCTGGAGAAGCAGGCTCGCCATAAGCGGTCCGTGCACCACCGGTCCGCGATAGCGCTCCACCTCGCGTGCATAGGGCGCATCGTAGTGGATCCGGTGGGTGTTGAAGGTCAGCGCGGAAAAGCGAAACAGCAGTCTCTCGTCGGGCACGAGCATGCGGTGCGCGTCCCAGTCCGAGGAGGCGAACCTTTCATCGCTCGGCTCCGGAGGAGACAGCGGAGCATCGGCTGCCAGCCCTTCGAGATAGACCAGCGTCTGGCGCTCGCTCACTGCCGGCGCTCCGTCGGCGCTGGTCTCGTGATCGACGTCGACGAAGACCATGGCGCCTCCCTTGCCGCTCTTTCGCGTTAACGCGGCGATGCGGCTGACGCGCTCGATCGACGATCCGTTTCTGATCGGCGCGTGGAAGCGGATATCGCTTCCCGCCCACATGCGGCGCGGCAGCGGCACGGGCGGAAGGAAGCCGGCGGGACCGTCCTCGCGCGCCGGATGGCCGTCATCGCCCAATTGCGCGGTGCGGGCTTCGGGGGTGCAGAGGCAGAAATGGATCCCCTGCGGCATCGCTTCGGCTGGCGGCGCATCGCGGTCGAAGGTGGCGCACCAGCGCGCCGCCAGCGCGGGGTCGAGCCGATCGGCAGCGCGCTGCTCGCGGCCCAGCCAGTCGGACCAGTCGTCGCTCATGCCGGGCGTTCGAAGATCGCGGCAATGCCCTGCCCGCCGCCGATGCACATGGTCTCGAGGCCATAGCGCACCTCGCGCCGGTGCATCTCATGCGCCATATCGGCGAGGATCCGCCCGCCAGTCGCGCCGATGGGATGGCCGAGCGAAATTCCCGAGCCGTTGACGTTGAGCATCTCGAGACGCGAATCATTTTCGCTCCAGCCCCAGCCCTTGAGCACCGCGAGCACTTGCGGCGCGAAGGCCTCGTTCAGCTCGACCAGCCCGATATCGTCCCAGCCGATTCCTTTGCGGGCGAACAGCCGCGCGACCGCGGGAACGGGCCCAATGCCCATGCGCGCGGGATCGCAACCCGCCGCGGCCCAGCCATAGAACCACAGCATCGGCTCGAGCTTGAGTTCGGAAAGCTTGTCCTCCGCCACCACCAGGCAGGCCGCCGCCGCATCGTTCTGCTGACTGGCATTGCCCGCGGTGACCACCGCCTCTGGATTGGTCTTGGCCTCCAGCGGGCGCAGCGCCGCGAGGCTCTCCAAAGTGGCATCGGCGCGGTAGCCCTCGTCACGTTCGAAGAGGATCGGATCGCCCTTGCGCTGCGGCACCTCGACCGGGACCAGTTGCGCGTCGAACCTGCCCTCCTCCCATGCCTGCGCGGCGTTCCGGTGCGAGCGCAGCGCGAAAGCGTCGGCCTCCTCGCGGGTGATGCCATAATCCTTCGCCAGATTCTCCGCGGTCTCGATCATGCCGCTGATCACCCCGAAGCGTTCGATCGGCTGGCTCATCAGCCGCCCGCGCGTCAGCCGGTCATGCAGTTCGAGATTGCCCGCGCGCACGCCTTGGCGAAGCTGCGTGGTGTAGTGCTCGACATTGGACATGCTCTCGCAGCCCGCCGCCACCACCACATCGGCCATGCCCGTCTCGATCATCATCGCGGCATTGGCGACAGCCTGCACGCCCGAGCCGCAGCGCCGGTCGAGCTGGTAGCCGGGCACTTCGAGGGGCAGGCCCGCGGCCAGCCAGCTCCAGTGCCCGATCGCCGGCGCCTCTGCATTGCCGTAACCCTGACTGAAGACGACATCGTCGACGCGCTCCGGATCGATCCCGCTGCGCTCGATCAGCGCCTTGAGGATAATAGCCCCGAGTTCGCCCGCAGTCAGCGGCGCAAGCGTGCCGAGAAACCTCCCGACAGGAGTGCGGATCGGCGAAACAATGGCGGCGCGTCTGGTCATATCCGTCCTCTAAGTAGCTTTATCCGTCAGCGCGACAGTGCCGGCATCGACCAATTTCGCGATCGCGCCGGAGGACAGGCCGAGCCGCTCGGCCAGCACCTCCTCGCTGTGCTGGCCGAGATAGGGGGCGGGCGCGGGGTCGCCGTCTTGATGTTGGGGCAGATGCGCGAAGCTGCGCGTGGCGGGGTAATCGAACCCGCTGGGATTGGCGGGCGAGGGGCCGAACAGGAGATTGTCTTCCAACAGCGCAGGGTCTATCGCGGCTTCGTAGGCGGTGCGGTATTTCTCGAACGTCGCCCCGGCCCGGGCCAACCGCTGTTCCAGCTCGCTCCAGTCGCGCGCTATGGCGGCGCGCTCGAACAGCACGAACAAGGTGTGGCGATGGCGGAAGCGGGGATCGTCCCCTTCGGAGAAATCGACTCCGAGTTCGCGTTGGAGCACGGCGACCTCCCCTCGCACATCGAATGCCGTCAGCAGCGCTTCCCATTGCTTGGCGGTCAGTGCCGCGACCATGAAGCGCTGGCCGTCGCGACTGCGGAAATCGCGCCCGAAAGCGCCCCATATGGCATTTCCCAGACGTTCGCGGTCCTTCCCGCGATAGAGCATCTCGGCCATCATGCCCGAATTGGCCATCGTGCCCAGCGCGACATTGCCGAGCGGGATGCGCATCTCGTTTCCCTCGCCGGTAGCGTCGCGGTGCCGCAGCGCGGCAAGCAGAGCAAAAGCGCCATAGGCCCCGGTGATGAAGTCCCATGCGGGCAACACTTGATTGACGGGCGGCGCGGTGTCGGCGTCCCACTCCTCCGGCCCCGTCATCAACGGATAGCCGGTGGCGGCGTTGACGGTGAAATCCATCGCCTGCCGCCCATCGTGCCAGCCCATGATCCGCAGCGAGACCATGTCGCGGCACCCCTCGGCCATCGCTTCATGGTTCAGGAAGCTTTTCTCGGGCAGGTTGGTGACGCATTGCCCGGACTGGCGCGCCAGTTCGACGCACAGTTCCCGCCCCTCGGCACTGCGCAGGTCGAGCGCGACCGACTTTTTGGCGCGGTTGAGGTTTTCCCAGCTGAGCGAGCGGCCCTCGCGCGTCAGCATATAGCGATTATAATCGAGCCCGCCCGTCTTGTGATCGACGCGGATCACCTCGGCTCCCATCTGCGCGCAATAGAGCCCCACCGTCGGCGATGCGACGAAGCTGGAAACCTCGATGAGCGATAGCCCGGTGAGGAGATTGTACATCAGGCCTGTGCGGCGAAATCGCGCAGCATGTGCTTGGCGATCTGCAGGTAAAGAATCTGGGTCGTGCCCTCGTAGATGCGGAAAATGCGCGCGTCGCGGAAGAAGCGTTCGGCCTCGTATTCGGCGAGGTAACCCGCGCCGCCATAAATCTGCACCACGCGGTCGACCACGCGCCCGCACATTTCGCTCGCGAAGACCTTGAAGGCGGCCGCCCTGACCAGGATGTTCTCGCCCGCATCGGCGCGCGCGGAGACATCGCGCATCATCGCCTCGGCGGCGTAGATCTCGGTCTCGCTTTCGGCGAGCATCTGCTGGATCATCTGGAAGCTGGCGATCGGTTCGCCGAAGGCCTTGCGCTCGCTGGCGTAGCGCAGCGCCGAATCGAGCGCGCGGCGAGCATAGCCGACCGACATCGCGCCCACCGATATACGCCCGTTGTCGAGGCTCATCATGGCGAAGCGAAAGCCTTGGCCGGTCTCTCCGCCGAGCAGCGCCTCGCCCGTCACCTTGGCATCGTCGAGCATGATATCCGCGATATGCGCGCCCGCCTGGCCCATCTTTTTGTCCGGGCTGCCGACCGAAACGCCGGCGATGTCCATCGGCACGATGAAGGCGCTCACATGCGCATTCTTGGGCAGATTGTCCTTATCGGTCCGCGCCATGATCAGCGCGACATCGGCGTGCGGGGCGTTGGTGATGTAACGCTTGGTTCCGTTGAGGATCCAGCCATTACCGTCCGGATCGGGCCTCGCGGTGGTCTGCATTGCCGCGCTGTCGCTGCCCGAACCGGGCTCCGTGAGGCCGAAACAGGCGATTTCGCCCGCGGCGATGCGCGGCCACCATTCGGCCTTCTGAGCTTCGGTGCCGCCGTTCTTGATCGCGGAATTGAACATCCCGACATTGATCGAGAAGATCGAGCGATAGGCAGGCGCGGCATAGGCCAGGATCTGCACTACCCGCGCATACTGGCTCATGATGAGACCGGCGCCGCCATATTCCTCGGGCACGGTAAGCCCGAACAGCCCCATCTCCTTCATCTCGGCGACGATGTCGTCCGGGATGCGGTCGTTGGCGATAACGTCCGCTTCGGCGGGGATCAGGCGTTCGTGGACATAGCGTTCGAGCTGGTCGGTGAATTGCGCGAAGACATCGTCGTCCATGCCCCTGTTGACCGGTGCGCCATGGCTCATTCCGGTGTCGCCTCTTCGGGCGCGGGCTCTTGCTGCGCAGCGTCGGGTTCATCGGTCAGCGCCTCTGCGGGCGTGCGGCGCTGCTCGATCATTTCCGCGGCCTCGTCGAGCGCTTTTGCTTCGTCGACGGTCACCGCACCGGGGCCGGTGTCGTCATTCGACGGGCCACAGGCCGCGAGCGCCGCGGCCAGCGGCAGGGACAGCGCGCGCATCGAACGCCTACTCGGTTTCGTCGAGCGCGTCGGCGAC
>JBBSMH010000040.1:0-10917 GCA_038233275.1 Sphingomonadales bacterium
CGCGCTCGATCGCCAAGGCGATCAGCTGGCGCACCATCGGCACGCTCGACACGCTGATCCTGTCCTATCTGCTGATCACCTATCTCGGGCCGATGCTGGGCCTGGAAACCAGCCAGGGCGAGGCGGTCGAGACGGCGACCTACATCGCGGTCACCGAAGTGGCGACCAAAATGGTGCTCTACTTCCTGCACGAACGCTTATGGTCATGGCTGCAATGGGGCACTTCGGTGGTCAATGGACGGCGCAAGGAGCTGTACCGGCGGAGCACGACCAAGACCGCCACATGGCGCACCATCGCCTCGCTCGACACCATGATCCTCGCTTACATCTTCACCGGCAATATCGGCACCGCGATCTCGATCGGCGGGCTCGAGGTATTCACCAAGCTGATTCTCTATTTCATTCACGAGCGGGTGTGGTCGAACATCGGCTTCGGCATCGTCACCCGCCCCAGCGTGCCCCCGCCGACGCACAAGCCATTGCCTACAAGGGTTCATCCGGCGAAGGAGATGCGCTGAGCATCTCGTCGTATTCGACGACCGCGCGAGTTACCTCCTGCATCATCTCCATTCGCGCCGCGTAGCTCGCGCGTGTGCGGCGGATCATCACCGCCACCGCGTACTGCCGCCCGTCCGGCGCGGTAAGCAGGCCGACATCATTGTAGCCCGACTGCTCGCCATCGAAGAACTGGCCGGTTCCGGTCTTGTGCGCGATCCGCCAGTCTCCCGGCGCCGCGCCCTTGAGCCGGCGCGGGCCGCTCTTGGTCTGCTCGAGTATTGCCAGCAGCAATGCGGACGAAACCGATGAGAGCAATTCGCCGCGCGCCAGCCGCGCCAGCGCCTCGGCAATCCCGCGCGGCGTCGCCCCGTCGACCGGGTCCGCAAGGTAGGCCTCGAACGCCTTGCGCCGCACATCCTCGGGCACGCGATCGCGCGCCTTGTAGAATTCGTCGCGGTAGGAATAGGCCTGCCGCCAGGTGAGCCCAGCGATCGCGCTCTGCTTGCTGCGCTCGTCGGTGCCGAACTCGACCCCACCGATCTCCTCGCGTTCGAGGAATTCCTCGACTTCCTCGGGCCCGCCGACCCGGCGCAGGATCCGGTCGTTGGCCGAATTGTCGCTGCTCGCAAGTGCGCGGCGCATCAGCTCGGCATAATCGGCCGAGAAGCTGCCGCGCGCGCGAACGATGTTGCGGATCGGCTGGTAGAACACGGTCAGATCCTCGCGCCGCATGATGACCGGTTCGTCGAGTTCGAGCTTGCCGCGGTCGGCCTGGTCGAGCGCGGTCATCGCAACCCACAGCTTGCTGACGCTCTGCTGGGGGAATTTCTCGTCGCCGTTATGGAGGAAGGCGCGGCCGGTTTGCACGTCGATCACCGCGATCCCGACCTCTCCGGCGAAGCCATCGCCGATTTCGGCGATCCGCTCCTGCAGCGCACGTTCCTCCTCGTTCGGCTGCTGCTGCATGATCTTCGCCTCGAATTCCGTTTCATCGGACAGGCCGGGATACCCCCCGGAGCCGCGCGGCAGCCAGGTGACCAGCAGCGCGATGCCGAGGATGGGGAAGGTCAGGGCGAGAAATCGGAGTGCTGCGGCCACGGGTTTGCAACGAGAAGAACGCGGCATGTTTCCGCTTGGGCACAGAAGTCTTTGGGGTTTTTTTCGGAACCTGCCGCGTCGCGTCCCGCTTGATGGAACATTCCCCTTCCCGAGCAACACAGGCGAACTTGCGATGACCAGAACCCTTCTCATCACCGGCGCATCGTCGGGCATCGGCGCGGCGACGGCGAAAGCCGCGGCAGAAGCCGGGTGGAACGTCGCTTTGCTCGCGCGCAGCGAGGACAAGCTGGAAAGCCTCGCGGGCGAACTCGGCGAGCGGGCGCTGGCCATCCCCTGCGACGTGACCGACCGGGCGGCGGTCCAGTCCGCAGTCGAGCGAACGGTCGGGAAGTTCGGCAGGCTCGATGCGGTCTTCGCCAATGCCGGCAAGGGTCTGGATAGTCCCGGTGTCGAGAAAGGCGATCCCGACGAATGGCACGCGATGGTCCATCTCAACATCCTCGGCGTACTCTATACCGCGCATGCCGCCCTCCCCCATCTCCGCAAGAGCAAGGGGCATTTCGTCGTCACCGGATCGCGCGCGGGACGCCAGCACATGCAGGGCTCGATCTACAGCGCGAGCAAATGGTTCGTGCACGGCTTCGCGGGCAATCTGGCGGAGGAAATGCGCGAATGGGGCGGTCGCTGCACGCTGATCTCGCCCGGAATGGTCGATACCGAATTCTTCGACGAGCCCAAGCCGGGCAAAATCCAGCCCGAAGATGTCGCCGCCGCGGTTCTCTTTGCGCTCGATCAGCCCGAGACCGCCGCCGTGCGCGAAGTGCATATCATGCCCAGCGACTGAGATGGTGGCTCGCGCCCATGCTTGAATCGACCGAATGGATGGCCCTTTGCCTCGCGCTCGCGCTGCTATTGCTGGCGGGCGCGTGGCACTTTGGCGGGATTATGCGCATACGCACCTTCCTCCGGCGCGTGGATCCCGTCCGAACACCTTTCCGTCTTGATCGCTTTCCGGGGCCTCGCCCTACTTCATATCAGCGAGATCGCGATCGGTGCGGTGGTTTACCGGCGTAGCGATCCCCTGGTTCGGCCTGGGAACGGTCGATAGCGGCTACGGAGTCAGTCCGGCAGGGCTGCTCTACCTCTCCGGGGTTGTCGTTGCGACCTTGGGGTACACCGAGCAAACCGTCCACGGCCCGCTGCGCCTGATGACCATGGTTCACTCGCTGGCGGGCTTCATGCTCATCACCTGGTCGGCGACCTATGTCTATTCGCTGTGGGGAGAATTCTTCCGCGTGGAAGGCGGTGACGATGACTTCGGGGAGTCTGCCTAGGCAGCGGACGGCCGCGAAATGCATGTCCGTCGAACGAGCGATCCGGCGTGGCGGCAAATGCTAGGGATCGGTCCGCGCCACCTGCGACAGATAGGCTCGTACGGCCTCGATCTCCGCATCGGTGAAATGCGCATAGCGCCCGCGCGCGACTTCGCTCATCAGCGTCAGCTCGCGGTCGCCCGCGGCCTTGCCCTCGCGCATCAGCCGAGTGAAATCTGCCGGATCGTATGCTGCCGCAAGGCGCAAATCGGGCCGTGCCGGGTCACCGGGAAACGGTGGTGGTCCTCCGCGCAAATCCATCCCGTGGCACTCTGCACAGGTCGCGCGGACGAGATAACGGCCCAATCGATGATCCTCCCCCGCGTCGGGCGGCCATGCATTCCCATGGAGGGCAACTTCCTGGGCCGAGGTCTTGAATTTCCCTTCCTCGAACATCTTGCGCAGTTCAGGCGCCATCGTGGGCTCGGGATGCCTTTCGCCCGAGAGGGGGATCCTGCGCGTAAACGCCAACACCGCCTCCATGTCGCGCGGGTGCAGCTGGGTGAAGAGATGCGATGGCATGCCCATGAGGTCGCGGCCTGGGCGGCGCCCGGACAGGATCATACGTTCAAGCTCGGGGTCGCTGTAATCGGCGGCGCTTTGCGTGAGGTTCGCCGTCCACAAAACCCCCAGCGGATCGCTCCAGTCCCTGCCCGCCAGGTTTTCGCCATGACAGCCCACGCAGCCGAGGACGCGCGCCACCCTTTCGCCATGGACCGCCGGGTCTTCGGCCAGCCGCTCGAATGCGACAGCCTGAGCTTCCTGCGGCGGCTGCTCCGGCTCGCCGGAGCATCCCGGAGCAAACAGCAGGGTCGCCGCAAGAACCGCCAGCATCCTTGTGCTTCCCATCCCCATCCCCCTTCTTGCTCGCGCTTTATCCAGCCGCCGCGACAATTTTCGCCCACTCTGCTTCGTCGATCACCTCGATGCCCAGCTCGGCGGCCTTCTTCAGCTTGCTCCCTGCACCGGGCCCGGCGACGAGGAGATCGGTCTTCGCGCTGACCGAACCGCTCGGTTTGGCGCCCAGCCGCTCGGCCTGCGCCTTGGCCTCGTCGCGGCTCATGGTATCGAGCTTGCCCGTGAAGACGACCGTCTTGCCGCTGACCGGGCTCTGTTTCGTTTCGACTTCGTAGCGCGGCGGCGTCACCTCGCCGAGGATATCGTCCCATACCGCACGATTGTGCTCCTCGTGAAAGAAGTCCCCCAGCGCCTCGACCACCGCGCCGCCGATGCCGTCGATCGCGGTAAGTTCAGCGCCCGCCTCCTCATCCCCCGCGCGCGCCCGCTCCGCCGCCTCCCGCAGCGCGGGCAGGGTGTGGAAATGCTTCATCAGGTCGCGCGCGGTGACCGCGCCGACGTGCCGGATCCCCAGGCCGAACAGCAGCCGCGCGGCGTCGGGGGTGCGCCGCGCCTCGATGCTGGCGAGGAGGTTATCCACAGACTTATCCTGCCATCCCTCGACCGCGAGAATGTCCGCGCGGCGGCCCTTCAGCCGGAAGATGTCGGCAGGGCTTTCGAGCCAGGCCAGCGCGAAGAACTGGTCGATGGTCTTCCCGCCCAGCCCGTCGATGTCGAGTGCGCCGCGGCTGACGAAATGCTTCAGTCTTTCCGTACGTTGCGCGGGACATATGAGACCGCCTGTGCAGCGGACATCGACCTCGCCCTCTTCCGCCACCGCCTCGCTGCCGCATTCGGGGCAATGTTCGGGAAACTCATAGGGCGTGCGCCTAACCTCGCGCGTCAAATTATCCACAAGCTGTGGAATAACGTCGCCCGCGCGCTGCACGACCACGCGATCGCCCTCGCGCAGCCCCAGCCGTTCTATCTCGTCACGATTGTGCAGCGTGACATTGTAGACCGTGACCCCGCCCACCAGCACGCCCGATAGCCGCCCCACCGGTGTCAACTTGCCCGTGCGGCCGACCTGTATGTCGATCGTTTCGAGCGTGGTCTCGGCCTGTTCGGCGGGAAATTTGTGCGCCAGCGCCCAGCGCGGCGCCTTGCCCACCGATCCCAGCCGCGCCTGCCAGTCGAGTCGGTCGACCTTGTAGACCACGCCGTCGATCTCATAGGGCAGATCGGGCCGCGCCTCGCCGATGTGCGCGTAATGCGCGAGCAACGCCTCCAGGCTTTCGCAGCGGGTGAACAGTGGCGAAACCGGCAGGCCCCACGCCTCAATCTGCCGGACAACCTCCTCCTGCGTTTCGCCCAGCACCTCGGACGCGGCGCCCCACCCATGCGCCCAGAATTTGAGCGGACGGCGCGCGGTCACGCTCGCGTCCTTCTGCCGCAGCGATCCCGCGGCGGCATTGCGCGGGGTGGCGAACTGGCGCACCGCCGCCTCGTCGAACGCCTCGCCTTTCGTCTCGCGCGCCTCCTCCACCAGCCGCTCGTTGAGCGCGAGGAAGTCGCCTTTGGCCATATAGACTTCGCCGCGCACCTCGAGGGCTTGGGGAGCATCGCCGGAGAGCTGCTGCGGAATATCGGCAATATGCGCGACATTGGGGGTGACGTCCTCCCCCACCTGCCCATCCCCGCGCGTCGCGGCGCGCACCAGCCGCCCCTTCTCGTAGCGCAAGCTGCAAGAGAGGCCGTCGATCTTGTCCTCCGCGGTGATCGCCACTGGCTCGTCTTCCGCCAGCGCCAGGAAACGCCGCACCCGCGCCAGCCATTCACCCACCTCTTCTGCAGCGAAGGCATTGTCGAGGCTCATCATCCGCACTTCGTGCGTCACCTTGGCGAGCGGAGAGGCGACGGTGGTGTGGCCCACCTTGCGGCCCGGGCTGTCCTCGCGAACGAGGTGCGGGAAAGCATTCTCCAGCTCGATATTGCGCCGCACCAGCGCGTCATATTCCTGGTCGGTAATCTCCGGCGCGTCTTCGGCATGGTAGAGCCGATCGTGATGCGGGATCGCCTTCGCCAGCCGCATCAGCTCGTTGGCGGCTTCGGCTTCGGACATATCCACAGCGCCGGTTTGCTCGATTCCCATGTCGGCGGCTATGCCTCACGGCGAAGGCGGCGAAAAGGGCCGCATACGGGTCGCGCCAAGGGGAACGGGGGGAAGCGATGACCGATCGCATATTGAAAGCCGCCATCAGCGCCAGCGTGGGGCTGATGGCGCTGCTCTATCTGGCGCATAATCTCGCCAATCTGCAGCAGGCGCATGATTTCTTCGTCTACACCACCAGCCATGCGGACCAGGAAGCATACCCGGTAACCCTGCTCCCGGTGCCGCCGGGGGCGCTGATCGTGCTGGCGATGATCGTGGTGTTTACGCTGGAGGCGGCGACGGGCCTGCTGGGCCTCTACGGCGGATGGAAATTGTGGACGCTGCGCGGAGCAGGCGTGGCGGAATTCGACGCAGGCAAGAATTGGGCGAAAATCGCCATGGGCTGCGCGGTGGTGAACTGGTGGGGCCTGTTCCAGGGCATCGCCGTGGCCGGCTATCAGCTGTGGCAGATGCCGCTAGGGCAAGGGCCCTTTGACGGCTCCTGGGTCTATGGCGGCATGGCGATGATGACGCTGATCTACCTCAGCCTGCCCGAGCGCGAGGTGGCGGCCGCCTAAACCCCCTCCAGCAACCGGTCCGCCTGCGCCCGCGCCTCGGGTGTCACCTCGGCGCCGCTGAGCATGCGGGCAATTTCTTCCTGGCGGCCAGCCTCGTCGAGCAGCGTCACGCTCGTCTTGGTCACCGTGCCTTCGGAGGATTTGGCGATGAGGTAGTGCGTGCGCCCGCGCGCTGCGACTTGCGGGCTGTGCGTTACTGCCAGCAATTGTCCGCCTTCTGCCAGCCGCGCCAGCCGCTCGCCGATCGCGCTGGCTACCGCGCCGCCCACGCCGCGATCGATCTCGTCGAAGATCACCGTTGCCGCGCCGCCCTCCTCCGCCAGCGCCACCTTGAGCGCGAGGATGAAGCGCGACAGCTCGCCTCCGCTGGCGATCTTTCCCAGCGGGGAGAAATCGGCACCCGGATTGGTCGAGATCATGAACTCGACCCCGTCCATGCCATGCGGGCCCCACTTCTCCTCCGGCAAAGCGGAAATCGCGGTGAGAAACTGCGCCGCGTCGAGCTTCAGCGGAGCCAGCTCGCCCGCCACCGCCTTGTCGAGCCGCTTGGCCGCATCGACGCGCGCGCGGTGAAGCGTCTTGGCCGCAGTGTGATAAGCCTCGCGCGCCTTGCGCGCCGCCTCCTCGAGCACGTCGAGCTCGGCTTCGCCCCCTTCGATGGAATCGAGCGCCGCGCGTAGCTCGCGCATCTTCTCCGGCAAGGTATCGACTTCGCAGCGGTGCTTGCGGGCCAGCGCGCGCAGTTCGAACAGCCGCGTCTCGGCCGCATCGAGCGCAGCGGGATCATGGACCAGCGCCTCGGCCGCTGCCTGGAGCCTGTCTTCCGCCTCGCCTGCCTCGATCACCGCCCGGTCGAGCGCGGCGAGCGCCTCGGCGAGCAAAGGATGCTCGGGCGCGATCCGGTCGAGCCGCCGGGCCGCTACCCGCAAGGCGGCGAGCGGCGAATCCGACCCCTCCCACAGATGCCGCAATTCCTCGAGATCGCCCGAGAGCTTCTCGCCCTTCTGCATGTCGGAGCGGGCCGTGGCGAGCCGCGCCTCCTCCCCAGCCTGGGGCTCGAGCGCGGTGAGTTCTGACAGATGCGCCAGCAGCAAATCCTGGTCCGCCTTGGCCTGCTCGAGCGTGGCTTGCGCGCCCGCCAGCCGCTCCTCGGCGCGCCGGCGGGCCTCCCATGCCGCCGCAACACCCTCGCGGTCCGCTCCGGCGTAGCGGTCGAGCAGCAAGCGGTGCCCGCGCGGATTGACCAGCCCGCGGTCGTCGTGCTGGCCGTGAAGCTCGACAAGATGCGCGGAGAGTTCGCGCAGCAGCGCCACGCCGACGGGCTGATCGTTGATCCACGCCTTGCTCCCGCCATCGGCCTTGACCTGCCGGCGGATCAGCAGCGGCTCGCCCGCCTCGATCTCCACGCCCGCCTCGTCGAGCAGCTCGGCGATGGCAGGCGGCAACACGGCGAATTCGAAGGTCGCGGCGACGCTCGCCTTGTCCTCGCCGGCGCGGACCAGCGCGGTTTCCGCGCGATTGCCCAGCACCAGCCCCAGCGCATCGAGCAGGATCGACTTGCCCGCGCCGGTTTCTCCCGTAAGCACGCCCAGCCCGCGCCCGAACTCCAGCTCGAGCGCCTCGATCAGCACGATGTTGCGGATGGACAGGCGGGTGAGCATCGCCCTGTTGTAGATAGCGCAAGCCGCGCCCGCAATGACGCTGGCGCGGCCCGCTTATCCTCCGCTGCATTCGGTAGCAGAGCAGCGGCCCGCCGGTTTATTTGCCTCCCGGAAGGTCGAAGAAATCGACTTCCCCGCTTTGCAAGCTGTAATAGGCGCCCACCACCCACAGGCGTCCGGCCTGCTGCGGTTCGAGCATGATCGGTTCGGTCTGTTCGCGCAATTGCCGAACCACTCGGCGCACATTGGCGCGCACCGAATTATCGAGCAGGTTTCCTGCTTCGCTTCTCGCCCGAAGGACTGCGGGAATGATCGGTTCGACCATCCGTCCGATGGAGCCCGGGAAGGTTGCATTGTCGGTCACCACCTCGATGGCAGCCTTGACTGCGCCGCAGCTCTCGTGCCCCATCACCACCACCAGCGGGGTTTTCAGCACCGCGACGGCGTATTCGATCGATCCCAGCGCCACCGTGTCGACCGTATTGCCGGCATTTCGGATAATGAACAGCTCGCCAAGCCCGCGCCCGAAGAGCACTTCGGGCGGTACGCGGCTGTCGGAACAGGTGACATAGGCGGCGAAGGGTGCCTGACCGCGCGCCAGTTCCAGCCGTCGCTGGGCATTGGTCAGCCTGCTGCCCCGCTCGCCGCGGAGGAAGGCGGCATTCCCTTCCTGCAGCAGAGCCAGAGCCTCCGCCGGCGACAAATCCGTCGCCGGAGGTGCGGGCTTGGCAGCCGGAGCGGCGGATGCCTGCGCCGCCGCCGCACTTCCCCCGCCTATCGCGGCGGCCATGCCGATGGCTCCGGCGCCGCCAAGAACCTGTCTTCTGGTACTCATTCTTCTTCTCCTCATGGTTGGAAACTATAGGGCGGCAGCCGAGGCGACACTCATCCGCCCGCCAGCAGGACGGCCAGAAATGCGGCGTAACCCAGCAGCAATCCCGTGCCCGCTGTGCGCCCGATCCTGCGCCCGAATCCAACGATCGCCAGCACCGCCACCGCCGCGCCTGCCATCACCGCCAAATCGAACGGCCACAGGTCCCTCGGCACTGCAACGGGCGAGACCATCATGGTGATCCCGCCGATCCCCAGGATTTTGTAAATGTTGGAGCCCACCACATCCCGGCATCGCGCAAGGCAGCGCGATCGGTGCTCCGGTTTCAAGTTCCGGGCAGGCCTTTTTGGCCAAGCTCAGCCGGCGGTCACGCCCGCCGCGTGGCGCTGCACCAGTTCATAGGCGCGCTCGTACCATTTATTGCCGGGGTAGTTCGCACCCAGCACGGCGGCGTATTTGACCGCTTCGGGCTTGATCCCCAGCGCCAGGCTGCTTTCGACCAGGCGGAACAGCGCTTCGGGCGCGTGGCCAGTGGTCTGGTAATTCTCGACCACGTTCTGGAAGCGGATTTGCGCCGCGATCCACTTGCCGCCGTCCTGGTAATAGCGGCCGATCTCCATTTCCTTGCCCGCGAGGTGATCCTCCACCAAATCGAGCTTGAGCCGCGCGTCGGTGGCGTATTCGCTCTGCGGGAAGCGGCGGTTGACCTCCTGCAGCGCGGTGCGCGCCTGCTCGGTGATTTTCTGGTCGCGCTGCACGTCGCTGATCTGCTCGTAATAGCTGAGCGCGATCAGGTAATAGGCGTAAGGCGCGTCCTTGTTGCCCGGATGGATCGAGAGGAAGCGCTGCGCGGCCGCGATCGCCTTGTTGTAATCCTTGGCGACGTAATAGCTGAACGAGCTCATCAGCTGCGCGCGGCGGGCCCAGGGCGAATAGGGATGCTGGCGCTCGACCTCGTCGAACAGCGCAGCGGCGACGGGCGCGTTGCCCCGGTCGAGCCGTTCCTTCGCCTCGGCGTAAAGCGATTCGACGTCGCGGGCGATATAGGCGGTGTCGCTGGGGTCCTTTCCGCCGCCGAGACCGGCGCAGGCCGAAGTAAGCAGCGTGGCCGAAAGCATCGCTGCGGCGAGAACGGGCGTTGAGCGGATCGTCATGGAGCGAGCCTATAGCCAGCGGCTGCGTGAACGCCAAGTGAAGTTGCGCACCGGGGCGCCCCCGCCGCCAAACTTTCCTACTCGCGCAAAATCTGCTCCATGCTCGCCGATGGACGACCACCCGCCCGAGCCCACAACCCCCTCCCCCCTCGCCCTGCTCACCTCCTTCACCCCCGTCCCGCGGCTCAAAGACCGCTCCAATGGGTGGAAGCCGCAGGTCCAGCGCGCCTTTATCGAGGCGCTGGCGGACACCGGCAGCGTCGCCAGCGCCTGCCGCCGCGTCAACCGCTCAACCCACGGTGCCTATCACCTGCGCCGCCAGCAGGGGGCGGAGGAATTCCGCAAGGCGTGGGAGGCCGCGCTCGATTGCGGCATGCAGCGGATCGAGGACACCGCAATGGACCGCGCGCTCAACGGCGTGGAACAGCCGGTCTATTCCTACGGCCAGCTGGTCGGCACGCGCATATCCTATAACGACCGGCTGCTGATGTTCATGCTGCGCAACCGCGCGCCCGATCGCTTCGCCGAGGGCAAGGGCGCCAGGGGAATGGGGGCCATGAACGCCATCGGCAAGATGGAGATGGAGCGGCTGAAGAAGCAGTGGCGCAAGGAACTGGAGGAGGAACGCGTCCGCGAGGAAGCGGAGCTGGAGCGCGAGGCGCGCGCGCATGGGGAAGCCGGCCGGCCCGATCCGCTCGCGGTGAAGCTGGAGGCGATGCATGGCAATTGGTTCGCCTCGCTCGCCCCCGCCACCCGCTATGTCTATTGCATCC
>JBBSMH010000041.1:0-10858 GCA_038233275.1 Sphingomonadales bacterium
GCTGATCGAGCGCGAAGATCTCGCCCCCGTTCTCGATCGCTTCGGTCTCGCCCTCGACCTCGCCGCGCTGACCCCCTTTGCCCGCTGGCTGCCGCTCGGCATGAGCCATCCGCGGATTTTCGATACGCGCTTCTACCTCGCGAATCTCGGCACCGGCGCGGTCGATATTGCGGTCGACGCCACGGAGAATACCCGGCTCTTCTGGATCAGCGCGCAAGGGGCGCTGCAGATGGCCGAGAGCGGCGATATCCAGGTGATCTTCCCCACCCGCCGAAATCTCGAACGGCTGGCGCAATTTGCGAATTTCCAGGCCGCCAGGGCTCATGCCGAAGCAACGCCGGTCCGCCCCATCACGCCAGAGATCGACACAACCGCCTCGCCCCATCTGCTGCGCATACCCGAAGGCCTTGGCTATCCGGTCACCTCCGAACCGCTCGACAGCGTGCGCCGGGGAGAGGCTTAGTCAGGAATTGGTGGCGCGCCCGGCAGGACTCGAACCTGCTACCTCAAGATTAGAAGTCTCGCGCTCTATCCAGATGAGCTACGGGCGCGCGCCAGCGCCACAATAGCGCGCTTTGCGGCGCGGCAAAACAGCGATAGTGGACGGGCGATGGAGGAGGAAACCCGATCGCACCCCCCCCGGGGCAGAAACAAATCCGCGGTTCCGCTATTTCGATGTGGTCATGGCGGCATTCGTCTCTGTGCTGCTCCTGTCGAACGTTATCGGCGCTGCGAATCTGTGCACCGTGGCGGGGTTCACTTTCGGCGCGGGCATCCTGTTCTTCCCGATCAGCCATGTCATCGGCGACGTGCTCACCGAAGTTTACGGGCCGAGGGCGTGGACATCTATGGCACCGAGACCGATTTCTCGCCATTAGCCGGGCGCGGGAACTGACTCAACGAAAAAGGCCGGGCTTTGCAGCCCGGCCCTTCCCCTCCCCCAAAGACTGTCGGCGGTTTAGAAGTCTACACCCACCGCGACGCCAAAGCGCCGCGGGTCGAGCGTAAAGATGTTGGTGAAAAGCCCCGAGGAGGCGTCGGTCACATAGAGCCCCGTTTCCGAATTGCTGTCGAAGATATTCTGGACGAAGCCGCGCACGAACCAGCGATCGGTGGCCGAGTTCAACTGAATTTGCGCGTTCGCCTGCACAAAGGGTTCGATCCGGTTGACGTTGCCGTTGAAGACATTGCCGAACTGTTCGCCCGTATAAGCGATGTCGAAGCGGGGAACGAGCGTCATGCCACTGTCGAACTCGGCGGTATACTGAACACCCGCCGACGCTTTGACGTTCGGTGCCTGCGGCAGCTTGTTGCCGCGCAAATTGACCTCGACGCCCGGACTCAACACCTGGATGCCGCCGAAGGCTGGTCCGACCGGTCCCGCAAAGCCTTCGAGCACGGCGCAGATGCTGAACGCCCCACTGGAGGCGATCCCCGAATCGGCAGGGAATTCGGTCGTGCCCTGCAACGGAGCTGCGTTGGGTTGTGCCGCCGTGCGGGGTACGAGACCGGCATTTGTGACGATGCTGCCGTTGATCCGGCTGTTGACGAAATTGACGAAGCCGTCGGCCCCACCGGGGGCGCCGCTCGTTACCGCGCAATTGGCCCCGTTGGTGATGTCCTTGATGATGACGGCATTGGGGTCGCCGCCGCCGGGATCGCGCGTGTTGGAGAAGAACTGGTCGCCTGCCACTTCGGCATTAAGATAGCTGAAATTGGCGTTGATCAACCAGCGATCTCCCGGCCGGATCAACGTTTCCAACTCTACGCCCCAGATGTTGGCATCGATGGTGTCGTTGACGGAAGTTCGAGCGATAATGCGGCTAAGCTGCAGGTCGCTGTATTTGTAATAGAATGCTGTGGCGTTGAGTTGCAGCGCGCCGTTCGCAATGGTGTTCTTCGATCCGATTTCGAACGCGTCGATCGTTTCCGAGCCGAAGCTTTCGCTCACATTGAAGATCGGCTGCAGCGGCGGGTTGATGCCGCCCGACTTATAGCCGCGCGAATAGGACGCATAAATCAGATTGTCCTGCGTGACCTCAAAGTCCAAGACGGCGCGCCCCGTGATCTCGTCGAAGCTGACGGCACGCTCCTGAACGAGCTGATTGCCGACCTGCCCCGGATCGGCATCGAAGGTGCCAACGAAGGGTGAGGTGAAAGGATCGTCGTCATTGCTGAATGGATTGAGGAAACTGGCGAGCGTCGACCGGGCGACGACCGATTTGCTGTCGTCGTTGTAGCGCAGACCCCCGGTAAAGCTGAGGCGATCGGTGATGTCGAAATAGACCTCTCCGAAAATGCCGAAGCTTTCGAGCTGGAAGTCCTGCGTATTGTTGCGGAAGAACGAAGTCGCAAGATAGGACGGGGGCAGCCCCGCGCCGAACGCCGTGAACGTTCCCAACACACCGGCGATGTAATCGATCGGAAAGGCATTCACGTAATAGCTGTTCTCGGCCAGATCCGAATCCGCATAAATTCCGCCGAGGAGGAAATTGAAGGGCCCGTCGAAATCGGAACTGACGATGGCTTCGGCCGACCATGCCCGATTGTCCGAGTTCGATCGGTCGAACTGTAAGGAGGTGTCGTCGCAAATCGAAAAGCCCTCGAACGCGCCGCGGTTGTCGAGCCGCGTATCCGATACGCAAAGCTGACCGTTGGGCCCATTGGGAATAATCGCCCCGGCGATCGGCGCGAAATAGGCCGACGATCCCGGCACGAAGGGCGGAAAAGGCGCGGGTAACCCGGTAGGTATTCCATTGGCGGCAAAGAACGCCAGCGTGTTGAGGGCGGGGGCATAGGCCGCACGACTGGGCACGCCGAGGTTGTAATCCTGCCGCGAATCGACCGCCGTCTCTTGATAGGTACCGGTCAGGGAGAAATTGAACGCGCCGAACCCTTGTTCGATGTGCGCTTGCAACTGCAATTCGTCGGCAAAATATTCGGGCGTGAAGGCCGTCCTCACCTGGCGGGGGTCGGCGGGCTCCTGGAAACCGGCATAACCGGAGGGCCCGTAGATGCTATTCAGCCCAAACGCTGTCGGAATGCCGCGAGCCGAAAGAAACTCGCGCGATCCGAGCGTACCCGTGAAGGATGCGTTGGTGTTGTTCTTTGCATAATCGCGCCGGTTGTTGAGGCAGCCCAGCACGCCGGTCGGATCAAACTGGCACTTTTGTTTCTGGATGCGCAGGCGTCTGTCGTCCTCGCGGAAGTAATAGCCCATCAGGTCGATCATGGTGTCCGGCCCGGGCTCGAACCGCAACGATCCGCGCACGGCATACATGTCGCGATCGTCGATGTCGGTATTGTTAAACAGATTATCGGTATATCCGTCGCGGTTGAGATAGAACCCGGCTGCGCGGAATGCGATGGCATCGCCCAGCGGGACGTTGACCATCCCCTTGACCTTGATGCTGTTGTAATTGCCGTATTCGAATTGGCCCGCCCCCCGGAAGGTGCCGAGTTCGGGCTTGGCCGTAACCACATTGACCACCCCCGATGTGGCATTTCGCCCGAACAGCGTCCCCTGGGGCCCGCGCAACACCTCGATCCGTTCGAGATCGAAATATTCGGTTTCGAACAGCCGCGTCCCGAACAGCGGGGCGGAATTGAGATGGATCGCGGTCGCGCTGTCGCAGGACACGCCCGTGCACAGATCGCCGATCCCGCGGATGGTGAAGCTTGCGCCGGTGAAATTGGATTTGGTGAAGGACACGTTGGGCAGGGTCAGCTGCAGGTCGCTGGCGTTTTCGATTTGCTGGGCCTCGAGCGCCTCGGCATCGAAAGCGCTGACTGCGATCGGGACCTCCTGGAGGCTCTGGTCGCGCCGTTGCGCCGTCACCACGATCGTCGGCGCATTGATTTGCGGATCTTCGAGATCGTCGTCGGTCGCCTCCTGCGCATGAGCCGGAAAAGCGATTGCACCGGCGCAAATGCCGGCCATCAGGGTGGCCTTGGCCCTCATAATTCCCTCTCCTCGTCCGAGCCGTCTTGATTGCGGCTTAGGGCGGGCATGCTAACACGATTGTTAGCAGTGACAAGGGGCTACGCATCTCTGTGCGCCGGCAGGCGCCCATGCGGTAAATTAGTTGCACGAAAAGCGCCCGACACCGGCGTTGTCAGACGAGTGTGGAGGTTTCGGCGATCTGCGTGATGCTTCGCTTGCCTTCGCCATCGCGGCCGAGTTGGACGATGACGTCGATCACGCTCGCGGCGTAGGCAATGGTGTCCGAACGCGAAAGGCCGATGCCCGTCTGCATCACCATCAACGCCAACTGCTCGAGCGCACCGCGCAGGCTGTTGGCGTGAACTGTCGAAAAGCTGCCCGGGTGGCCGGTGTTGATCGCCCGCAGGAAACTGACGCTTTCCGCACCGCGCAATTCGCCAAGCACGATCCGGTCAGGGCGCAGGCGTAGCGCGGCTTGCAGCAGTTCGTTGGCCGTCACCTTCGCCTCGCCAAGCTCGCCCTTCACCGCGACGAGGCCGACGCCATTGTCTCCGGGCAATTTGAGCTCCGGGGTATCCTCGACCAGCACGACCCGCTCCTGCGCGGGTATTTCGCCGAGCATGGCGTTGAGAAAAGTGGTCTTGCCCGTACTGGTGCCACCAGAAACCAGGATGGTGCGCCGTTGCGCAATGCATTCGCGCAGATAGGCGATGGGCTGCTGCTGGGGATCGGGCAAGGGGCCCGGTTCCCGCGTAACGATCGGGCCGGCATCGTAAGCGTCGAGCGGCAGGTCGAGGCGCCGGTGACGGCGGATCGCCATCGCCCAATGCTTGCGCGCGGCGGGGGGGCCGCAGAACTGGATGCGCGCTCCGTCCGGCAAGGTTGCGCCGAGTAGCGGGTGCTCGCGATTGATGCCCTGGTGGCTGACCCGCGCGACCTGTTCCGCGAGCCGCTGGACCAGCCGGTCGTCGACGTCGGGCATGACGATCTTCTGCATGCCAGGGTGCGCCGCATCCTCGATCCACACCTCGCCCGGTCGATTGACCAGGATTTCCGTCACCGTGTCGCGCTCTAGCCATTGCTGAAAAGGCGCGAGATAGGCGTCCAGGTAAACGCTGCGCTCGCCTATCGCCGGGGCGCTGCTCCCGCCTTCGCTTTCGGGCTGGATAGGGTAGATATCGGCAGTCACGAACCGCTACTGGACTTGCGAAAAATCGAGATCACGCGCGGTGAAAATACGGATCGGTTCCCCCTGCCGTACCCGAACGGTCGGCCCGCGCTGACCATCCTGTTGAGCGGCGGTGCTGGCGGCGGACTGGCCGGTCCCGCCGATGAGAAGGCCGCCTACCCCGCCGGTCGCCACCGCACCCAGGCCGCCCACCACCGAAAGGAGCATTGCCGATCCGAAGCGCTTGAAGAAGCTGTTCGAAACCTTGCCTTCGATCCCCGTCGATCCGTCGAAGCCGATGGCTGGCGAAGCGAGGTTGACCGAAGCGCCATCGGGGCGAATCAGACGGGTCCATATGATATAGGCGCGCCGCTGGCCGCCCTGCAGGCCGCTCTGGTACTGGCCGATCAGGCGGCTCGAGCGGGGGACCAATACCTTGGATCCGTCGAAGCTGCGCACATCCTGGCTTACCACCGCGCGGACGTAACCCGGAACGTTGGTGTCGATCGCCGTCTCCAGCACCGCAGGGATCAGCGTGCCCTGAGTGACCGTGGTCCCGGGGTTCGTCATCGCCTTGGCTTGCGCAGGCGCCCCCCCCACGCCGCCGATGCGGCTGGCGAAATCGCTCGCCGAATTTCCGCTCTCTCCCGACGTGCCGGCGACCGCCGTATCACCGAGAGGATCGATGCCCAGTCGTCCCGCCGCGGCGCCCGCATCGAAAACCACCGTAGGACTGGCGTAGGGATTGGACGCCGCGACCGTCTGGGACAGCGGCGGGCTGGCAAAGACCGGGGAGGGCGCGGGATCGGCTTGTGAAAACGCCAGAGGTGCGCCAATCACGGCCTCTTCCCCGGGTTGAACTGGTGCCGCGACAGCGGGAGGGGGCACAGCTTGCGCCATCTGTTGACCGCCGACACTTTCGGGTTCTGTCAGACGCGCCGAATTCATGCTCCACAGCGTAACAAGCCCGAGACCCGAGACCAGCGCGATTCCCGCGACCATGCCGAGCCCGTCGCGCTTGCCCTTGCGCTGGGTGACCGCCGGGTAGGCGTTCCGGCTGGCAAGATCGATGACTTCGGCCTCGGCGCTGTCTCGCGGATCGGCATCGCTCGCAGCGCCGCCGGCTGCGGATTTGTGCGGGAGTTTCATGGCCAGGCGCATCATTTCGTCTCCACTGCGGATGCGAGCGCGGCTTGGTCGCGCGCTGTGCGGATCGGGCGTTCGGGCCCTGAATTCACGAGAATCGCGCTATCCTTGCCCGCGCGAAGCACGATCCGGCGCGGCACGCTATCAAGGATGATGGTGTCGTCGCGCACGGCGAAATTAACCGGGCCTTCGGTGCCTTCCGCATTGGCCACGAGAATGGCGGGAACCGCTCGACCTTCGGGCCAGGTCAGGAATGTCGCCTCCCCATCGTCGAAAGCCCGCCCGGGAAGCAGCTCGGCCTCCCCCGAACCGCTCCAGGCGAAATTGAGCGTTGTGGGATCGACCACGGCGTATGGGTCTTCCACCGCCTTGCGTTCGACCGCGTCGGCCATCCGGGTTTCCGCTTGCGGCTCGGGCGGATAATCGAACCGCATAACGTAAAGCGGCTTGTTGGCGGGGCTGGCGACCAGATCGAACAGATAGGTCCGCTTGCTCGTGACCACGGTCATGTTGGTCGTAGCGCGGGGGGCAAGCGGTTTGACGAACAAAATGCTTTGCCGCTTGTTGGGCGTCACCTGCCAGCTTTGCGAATCGCCGATCGCGACATTCTCGATCACTTCGTCATCGCCGAACACGATCGAGGCCTGAACGTTGATGCGGCCATCGAGACGGAAGACCTTGGCCTCATTATACATCACCTCCAGAAGGCGTGAATCCTGCGCCTGCGCCTGCGCGAGGGTGGGCGCGACAGCGACACTAAGAGAAAGCACGGACAGGGCTGCGCGGATCATTTCATTTTCTCCGTAGATCGCGGCGGTGCGGTGCGGAAGCGGCTGCCGATTCCCAGCACGCGCGATGGCCCTTGCGTAAGCGGTTCCACCTTGCCGCTCCCTGAAGTGGTTGCGAAAACCTGAGTGGTTCGGTTCGCACGGGCGCCGGTTGCGTGCCCGCCGTCATTGGCGGGCATGCCCACCGGTTGCGCCGACACGTCGATCCGCCGCGCCTGCTGCATCGTCTGCGCCGCTTGCTGCGCCTGCGCAATGGCGGCCTGTTGCGGAAGAGGGGCGGCAGGGAACCTATGTTCGCCCGAGCTTGCCTTGTCCTGACTGGCAAGCCCGAAGACCGTCCAGCCGCCGACCATGGTTGCTGCGACCTTGAGCACCAGAACCATCAGAGCCATGTGAACCGCCCCGACCATGAAGAAACCCATCGCCGCCCGGGGATCGATCTGGCCGGGCGTTGCCACCAGGGCAGAAAGGATAGGTACGGCAAGCTCCAGCATAACGCTGCCGCCCATCACTGCGAACAAGGGTGCGAGCGCGAGCATCGTAACTCCCTTAAGCCAGCCGGCAAACATGCCGCGGGTACCGTCGAACAGCGCCATAACCACGAACAATGGACCCAGAGCGACGAGCACAGCCAGCGCGATCTTCGCGGTGACCAGCAGGCCCACGGTGCCGAGCATGAACAGCATCGCCCCGAGCCACATCATTCCTTCGGGCGAGAAGGCTCCGAATTCTTCCGAACCCTGGCTCGCCTCGCTGATGGCCAGGAAGACAACATCGATCTTGCTCGCGAAGGTTTGCGTTGCCGAGCCCTGCGACCCGGTCATGAGCGAGGCGAGCCAGTCGGGTGCTCCAATGGCGAGATTCCACACCACGCTCTGATAAGCCGCCCAGCTGGTAGCGAAGGTCAGCACCAAGCCCACGGTGATCATCCGCGGAGTCAGCGTGCGCACACCGATCGTTGCGCGTCCCGTCAGCAGCTGGATCGCGAAGATCGCAACGTAGAGAGTGAGCAGGATAGTAAGTACCGTGGCGAGCGAACCACCGGGCGCGAACAACCGCCCGAAAGCCGCGCCCGTCACTTCGCCCGCCTTGCAATCGACCGCGTAAAGCGCCGCGGCTATCCCGCTACCTACCTGCTCGGCCGCCTGCTGGCACATCGCGCTCATTCCGCGGCCTGCTCGAAGGCTATCTCGCCCAAGTCGTCGCCAGGTCCGCCGGGCCAGGCGCTGCCGGTGAGCGTGGGATACCAGTCGGCAGGACTGTCGCCCACCGCATCGCGCAGCAGATCGAGCCTGCGGACCGAGCTCTCGTGTCCTGAAAGGATGGTCAACGCTTCGGGTGCGCCCGACAGGTCGAGACGGACCACCACGCTCGCATCGGGCTGGCGGATCAGGAAACAGCGGCTGTGCGCCGGCAGGCTTCGGATCAGCGCAAGCTCGTGCTCAGTCAGCCCGAAGCCGTCGCAATAGTCTTCGGGGCGGGCTCGGCTGTTGGGCATGAAGATCATCGTTGCGGTCTGCTCGACCAGCGCGGTGGAAATCCGGCTCTCGAGCGCGTCGCGCGCGCTCTGCGTAGCGAAGCCGACCAGCGCATTGCGTTTGCGCAGAGTCTTGAGCCAGTCGCGGATACGCGCGGCGAAAACCTCGTCGTCAAGCGCCTTCCATCCTTCGTCGATCAGGATCATTGTGGGATCGCCGTCGAGCCGTTCCTCGATCCGGTGGAACAGATACATCATCACCGGAGTGCGGAGGCGCGGGTTTTCGAGCAAAGCGGTCATATCGAAGCCAAGCACGCGGACGGACATGTCGAGACGGTCGGTTTCGTTATCGAACAGCCAGCCGTGTTCGCCCTGGCCGATCCATGCAGACAGGCGATCCGCCAGATCGCCAGGTTGGGGGCGGCGGCTCCCCGATAGCAATTCCTTGAAATGGCGCAGCCGACGCAGATCGGCACTATTGGCATAGGCGGCATCGACCGCCTGGGATATCGTCGCCTCTTCCTCGGGCCCCGCGGCCTTGAGCAGAACCCCGAGCCAATCGCGCAGGAACGCGCGGTTGGTGGCCGTATCGGGTAGGGCCAGCGGATTGAATCCCGTGGGCTCGCCCGCCCTTATTGCGTCGTAATTGCCGCCGATTCCGCGGATGAACAGTTCCGCCCCTCGATCCTTGTCGAACAGGATCGTGCGCGGTCTGAACTTCTGCGCCTGCGCGGCGAGGAAATTCATCACTACCGTCTTGCCCGAACCGCTCGGTCCGATGACCGAGAAATTGCCCAAGTCTCCGTGGTGGAAGTTAAAGAAGAACGGCGTGGCGCTGGTCGTCTGCAGCAGCGTCACCGCATCGCCCCAATGGTTGTTTTCCGCCTGACCGAGCGCGAACCCATGGAGCGATCCGAAGCTTGCCATATTGGCGCTCGAGATCATGGCGCGACGCACGAGATAGGTCTCATTGCCCGGGAACTGGCCCCAAAAAGCCGGTTCGAGATTGGTGTCCTCGCGCACAGCGATTGCGCCCGTATCGGCAAGCGCCGCTCCGCAGGCCGCGGTAGCATCGTCGAGCCGCGCCAGGTCACGTTCGCGCACCAGGACCGTCAGGTGGTGGTCGCCGAAACCGACCGCTCCATTGCCCAGGGCATCGCGCGCAGCCAGCATATCGGCCCGTTCGGCCGCAGCCTCCTCGTCGGCGGATTTGAGGCGCCTGATCGCCAGGTCCATCCGTTCGCGCGCCGTCTGCCGCTCGGCGGGCGCATAGCTCTCGCTAACCACCATTTCATAGGGCAGGCGCAGAAGCGCATCGATCAACCCGGGGCTGGTCGCCTCGGGATAATCCTTGAGCCCAAGGATCGCGGCGAAATCCGGCGAGCCCGACCCGCGCAGCTCCATTGCATCAATGCCGAAACTGGCGCGGCGATAGGGCAGCATCTGACCGATATCGACATCGTCGGAAGGTTTGCGCACCGGGCGCATCTCGCCGTTGTAGAGCGCGCTCAGTAGCTCGAGCACTTCGTTGTTGGTACTGCCCTGCGGCCCCACGTAATCGCCCAGCACTTGCGCGCCATAAGCCTGCAGCGCTGCGACCATCCCCGTCACCGCTGCCCTGAGCGAGCGCAAGTCCTTCGGGTCGGCGTCGATATCGCTCTTGCGACGACTAAATCTCTTTTGAGCGCGTTCGGCCAGTCCTGCCTTGCCCCGCGCGGGGCGGCGGATCAGCGTCACGAACTGGTCGTTGACGAACAGCGATCCCGAACCCAGTCTCTCCTTCCACCGCGCGTCGATATGACGGCTGAGCGGATCGGGAAAACTTGCGTCGAGATTGACCTCAACCCGCCGGCGTATGACATGATGATAGAGCACGAAGCGCGCATCGAGCGTCGACCGCAGCATCACCTCTCTCGAGGCCGCATGGGCATTGAGCGCCTCGCTGTCCTCGGTTTCGAACAGCAAGCCTGGCACCTGGATCGCGGTCATCAGGCTGCCGTCGCGCAACAACACGGTGCTTCCATCGACCAACCGGGCATAGGGCAGGCGATCGCCAGCGCGCGCTTCCTTCGCGCTCCAGGCTGCTGCTCCGATCCACTTGCTCATGCTCTTGCTTCCTCTCAGGCGGCGTAGCTGTTGCAGCCCCAGCGGTTGAAATTCTTCACGCGCGGACATTTGCTGACCTTGGTGATCCAGAGGTCGAAGATGCGCGGTTCGCGCAAACAGGCGAAATAGCCGATTGCGTGAATTGCCATTGCGGCTGGCAAGGCCAACCAGCTGCCCGTGATCAGAAACAGCTCGGTCGTCACCATTCCGTTGATGATGAAGTAATTATA